>CAYGTG010000149.1:0-11564 GCA_964352485.1 uncultured Nannocystaceae bacterium
GACGTATCCTCGGACATCTCCGAGTCCGATTCGGTCTCCAGGCTTGCCGCCTCCCAGTCTGCGCCGGCCTCAGCGTCGGCCGAAACGTCGGTCTCGGCATCCGCATCGGAGCTCGCCTCGACGTCTGCCGCAGCGCCAACGTCTGCCGAAACGTCTTCATCCAGCGCTGGCTGAGTCGCAAGCGAGCCCAGAACCATCACAAACGGAACACCTAGCGTCCATGCCATCGCGGCCGACGGTAGCGGCCTCGTTGTCCCCGCCGAAATTCTCGGCGATTTCGCGCCTACCCGGCCGGGCGGCTGCTAGCACCGACCCGGTCGGGACGGCGATTCTGCCTCGCGCCACGTGCCCGGCTCGAGTCCCTCGACGGTCCACGGGCCGATTGCGTGACGCACCAGCCGGAGCGTCGGAAACCCGACGTGGGCCGTCATGCGCCGCACCTGCCGGTTGCGGCCCTCGGTCAGCACGAGCTCGATCCATGCGGTGGGAATCGCCTTGCGCTCGCGGATCGGGGGATCGCGCGGCCACAGCTTCGGCGACTCCAGCCGGCGGACCTTGGCCGGACGCGTGCGGCCATCCTTGAGCTCCACGCCGCGGCGCAGGGCACCGAGCGCAGCGTCGTCGGGCACTCGCTCCACCTGGACCCAGTACGTCTTCGGCATCTTGCTGTGCGCCTTGGGCGAGGCGATCGCGTGCTGGAGCTTGCCGTCGTCCGTCAGGACCAGCAGCCCCTCAGAGTCTTTGTCGAGGCGTCCGGCGGCGTAAACTCCCGGCACGTCGACGAGGTCGGCAAGGGTGCGATGCCCCTCCTGGGTCGTGAACTGGCTGAGAACCCCAAAGGGCTTGTTCAACAAGACGATCACCGCAGGCCCCCACCGGGGGGCTCATTCGTCGTCAGCGGCGATGGGACGGAGCGCCCGCAGCACGTCCACGTAGCTGACAATGCCCACGATCTCGTCACTGTCGCGCTCTACCACCGGCACCGCGCCCACGCCATATTGAAGCAGCAGGTCGATGGCTTGGACCAGGGTCTCGTGAGTCTCGAGCGCCAGCACGGCTTCCTTCATGAGCTGGAAGAGCGGGGTATCGAGCATCGCGTCCGCGCGCTTGGGCTCGTTCAGTTCCACCAACAACGGCAGCCGGTACTCGCGGAGGTCGCGGTCGCTCACCATGCCGACGAGCTTCTTGCCGTTGACAATCGGCAGGTGCCGGATCTCTTGATCCTCGAGCAGACGTAGGGCGTGGCCCACGGTGTCGTTCACCGAGGCGGTCACCAGGGTCGTGGTCATGATCTCTTTCACATCCATGGTCTGCATCTATGGTTTGGCACGGACTTGCCCCGCCCCCCCGGCAAATCATGCGCTTCAGGCCGGGCCGTCGTAGGTCTTGACCGACGCCTCGCAAAGCCGGAACAGCTCCGCGAGCTCTTTGTCGGTGAAGTCACGCCACTGCCCAACCGGGACATCCAGCTTGATGTTCATGATCCGGATCCGCTCCAGCTTGGCCACCCGATAATCGAGGTACTCGCACATCCGCCGGATCTGCCGGTTGAGGCCCTGCTGCAACACGATGCGAAACACGTTCTTGCTCAGCTTCTCGACCTTGCACGGCTTGGTCACGGTCTCGAGGATCGGAACGCCGGCGCCCATACGCTTGACGAACTCGGTCGTCACCGGCTTGTTGACCGTGACGATGTACTCCTTCTCGTGGTTGTTCCGTGCCCGCAGGATCTTGTTGACGATGTCACCATCGTCGGTGAGGAAGATCAGACCCTGGCTCATCTTGTCGAGCCGCCCGATCGGGAAGATCCGCGAGGGGTAGTTGATGTAGTCGATGATGTTGTCCGGCTCGACCCGGGTATCGGTCGTGCAGACGATTCCCACCGGCTTGTTGAACGCCAGGTACACCCGCTTGTTGGCCTTCGACTCCGCGGAGACCGCAATGCCATCCACGGCGACCGCATCCTCCGGTCCAATCTTCGTCCCCATCTCGGGCACCTTCCCGTTGATGGTCACGCGGCCCTGCTCGATCAGCTTGTCCGCCGCTCGGCGCGAGCAGTAGCCCACCTCGCTGAGGTACTTGTTGATCCGGGTGCGAGGTGCGTCCGACATCGGCGCCGACCGTACCTCAGTGGGTCTTGGCCGTCCCGCGAGAGGTCGAACCCCGAGGCTTACCGCTCGAGCAGGAGTGAGCAAAGCGGTGCACGGCGCGGGAGCGTGATCATCGATTCGTCCGACGCCCAAGGTCCGGAATTCCCTCATCGCGCGCGAACGCCCATCACGCCCTCGCCGCCGCCCGGTCCTGGCTTCGGAACAGCAGTCCGGCGACGCCTGCCGGACGTGCTCCCCGCCCGCCGGAGCGCCCCCGAACGGCTTTTCCAGCGCGTCCCGCCCAAGCGCCGCGCTCGTGATAGTGAGAAAGCTCGGGCCTCGCAGAACGCGGGCCAACCGTGCAACAGGTTGCGCGCAAAGCTGATGCACAAGGCGCCGCACAGCCTGCTAGCGTGCCGGATCTATGGGCAGCGTGTTCATCACCGGGACCGGACTCTTCACTCCTCCGCACTCGATCTCCAACGAGGAGTTGGTCACGGCGTTCAACGCTTACGTCGCGACAGAAAACGAGCGGCGTGAAGGCACGGAAGAGGAGCCGCTGGCGGAGTCCAGCCCCGAGTTCATCGTCAAGGCGTCTGGGATCCGCAGCCGTTACGTGATGAACAAGACGGGGATCTTGGATCCTGAGCGGCTGTCACCAGACCTGCCGCAGCGCAGCCAGGACGAGCAGTCGGTGCAGTGCGAGATGTCCGTGGCCGCAGCCCGCGAAGCCCTCACCGCCGCGGGCTTGGAGCCCTCTGACATCGACTGCGTGATCGTTGCTTGCTCAAACTACCAACGCGCCTATCCGGCGATCGCCATTGAGGTGCAGCAGGCGCTGGGTATCGAAGGCTTCGCGTACGACATGAACGTCGCGTGCTCGTCGGCGACGTTTGGCATCCAAAATGCTGCCGCGGCGATCACCGGAGGCAACGCGCGCCGCGTCCTGATGGTGAACCCCGAGATCTGCAGCGGGCACCTCAACTTCCGCGACCGCGACTGCCACTTTATCTTTGGCGACGTCTGCACGGCCGTCATTCTCGAGTCCGAGGACGACGCGCGCGGCAAGCCAGCGTGGCAGATCCTCGACTCGCGCATGCAGACCTCCTTTTCGAGCAACGTTCGAAACGACGCCGGGTTCCTGGACCGACACGATGGCTCGTCTCCCAACGACGCCAACAAGCTGTTCCACCAGCAGGGTCGCAAGGTCTTCAAGGAAGTGTGTCCGATGGTGGCCACGCAGATCACCGAGCACCTTGGGGCTGCCGACATCGCGGTCGAGAACGTGGACCGGCTTTGGCTTCATCAGGCCAACCTCACCATGAACGTGTTCATCTCCAAACGCGTCCTGGGCCGAGATCCAACTCCCGAAGAGGTGCCTGTCGTGCTCGACGAGTACGCAAACACGAGCAGCGCGGGGTCCATCATCGCGTTCCACCTGCACCAAGATGACCTGCAAGAGGGAGCCATCGGCGTGCTGTGCTCGTTCGGCGCCGGCTACTCGGTGGGCAGCGTCATCCTGCGCCGGGCCTGAGCCGCTCAGCCGCCCAGCTGAGTGCGCATCGCTTGGTACACCACGGCGGTCGCCACGTTTGCCAAGTTCAGGGAGCGCACGAGCGGACTGCGCATCGGCAAGCGAAACACGCGGTCGTCCATTCCGTCCAAGATCGAGCTTGGCAGGCCTTTGGATTCGCAGCCGAAGACCAAGTACGCGTCCTGGCGATAGTCAGGGTCGTAGACGGTCTGGGCGCCGTGCTCCTCGAAGAAGTACAAGCTCTCGCGCGGTGGCTTCCGGTCACTGAAGAAGCTCTGCCAGCTGTCATATTCGTGAAGCCGAACGTGCTTCCAGTAGTCTTGCCCAGCCCGGCGCACCGCTTTCTCGTCGAGGGAGAACCCGTAGGGCCGGATGAGGATGAGCTCCAAATCCAGCGCCACACAGGTTCGGCCGATCGCACCTGTGTTGTACGGGATTTCGGGCGTCACCAAGACGAGCTTCATGCACGGATCAGACATCGGGTGTGTCGCCGGTTCTAGCAGCCTGTTGAGAAACCCGGCGCGGCGGATCGCGAAGGATTTTTCGCTCCTGGGTAGGAGCCGAAACGCCGCTGTACCGGGCGTACTGAGAGTTTTGGGGACGCCGCCAGGTCAGACGTCGGACGCTGCAAAGGTCTTGCTCGAAATGTTGAGGTCGCCGAGCGTTTCGACCCGGAGCACCTCGCCCGTCCGTTCATCATCCACCGACCAGCTTTGACCGCGCATGCGCAGGCCAACGGGGTGAATCACGCGGGGCTTGGGCGAGCGCGCTTGAACCCGAACGATATTGCGTCGCCGAACGGCAGCGGCCAACGCTGGGACCCTCGGATCCACGGCGTCGCCGTCTGGTACCGACCCAAACTGGCACCGCGCAGCATCGACCCGACCGCGCACCACGTCAGGAAGACTCTCTTGCAGCTTGGCCGCCGCTCGCAGTCCCGCCGCCCGCATGCCCAGGTCCTCGAGGGCCGTCGCGCCCGCGCCCAGGATCACCCCCAGCGCTTCGGCCTCGTCCGCCGCCAGTCCGGTCAACCGGGTCCGATAGTTGAAGCCCAGCTCGATCCCCCCATGGACGCCCTGCACCACCACCACCGGGAGCCCCGCCTCGGTGAGCGCATCCACGTCCCGCAGAATCGTTCGGGTCGAGACCTCCAGCGTCTCGGCCAGCTGCACGCTCGTCTGCCGCCCTCGGTTCTGAAGGAGCAACAGCATCTGAAGGAGTCGAGCCGCGCGCACTCGATCTAAACATGACACAAGGCGTCATGTTTAGGGGCGTATGACATCCGGGCCATGTCGAGAAAACAGTACGCCGCCAGCCGGCGGATACAAGCCCCCGCGAACGCCGTGTGGGCGTTCCTCACCGACGTCCGGGCACTGGTCGACGCCGATACCGGCATCACGCGCATCGACGGCGACATCACCGCAGAGGGGTCGTTCAAGCTTTGGAGTGAGGCGACCGGAGACCGAGCGTTCTCGATCAAGGTCGCCGCGTTCGAGGCCCCGCGCCGGATGGTGTGGAGCTCGGGTATGCCGCTGGGTCTATTCCGCGGCACGCGGACCTTTGCCATCTCGTCCTCGGGCGATGGCTGCAGCCTCGCGATGGACGAGGTGTTCACCGGACTCTTCTCCGGCCCGATCACCAAATCGATGCCCGACCTCACTCCCCTCTTCGAACGCTTCGTCGAAGCCGCCAAGCAAGCGGCGGAGGCTACTGCATGAGCACGGATAAGCCGACCATCACCTACGGAACCGGAACCAACGACGACCCCTGGATCCTCAAAACGCCGCCGGGAAGCTCAGAATTCCACGCGTGGCGAGACGAAGACGGCGACGCACTGGTCGTCCAGGTGGGAAAGACCAAGCTCTCCTACCAGCTGCGATGCATCGAGGATCTCCACGCGATGCTGAAAGCCAAAGGAGACTGGATCCTCTTAGGCAACGCCGACGAGGGCAAGCCGGTCAAAGATGGCAGCGTCGAAGCCTGGGCTCGCAGCGAGGACAACCCGGTCGGTGGTTACTACGGCTTGCGCAAAGGCTACCGGGGCAGGTTCGCGAACTACGTGACTCCGGTGCTCGAGCTCCTGGGGCTGGCGGAACTCGAGCACAAGGCCCGAGGCAACCGCGTGCGCGCGGTGTGAGCAGCTCCTTCGGCGGACGAAGAGCCGCCGTGGGGGTCGACGCGCCCGCCGGCTTGCCCACTGCAACAGGGCACCCCGTGCAGTTTTGTAGGTGAGGACCAACAGGTGACCCCTCGAAAAAAGGTCTGACGCATTCGGGGTCGGCCGGCGATGTGGGGGTGCAACGAGGGTTTTCGCCCCGACAAGTCACCATGAACGCATCCAAGCCAGCCCGTCTCCTTCTTCCGTTGTTCGGCCTCCTCGTCGCCTGCGGCGATTCCGAAGACCCCAGCGCTGGGACGGACACCGAGGATGACGTGACCAGCGTCGGTGGCGGCGAGAGCACGACGAACCCGGATATGGGAGATCCGAGCGATCCCATCGATGGCACCAGTTCCGGCGGCGCCGACGAGAGCAGCGGCTCTGAGTCGGGCGGTGACACGGACGTTCAAGGCGGCTGCGTCCCACCACCGCTGCTGCTCCTGGCCGACATCCCCGACGATCCCTCGCTCGCCTACGACAACCCGGACATCGTCGCGACGTTCGAGGTCGATGGGCACGACCTCATCGGAAAGCACGTCACGGACGTCGCGGCGGCCGAGGGCGGGCTCAAGCTGTGGCAGGAGGTCATGCTCCGCATCCCAGAGAACCAGCTCCTCGACCTCGTGCAGCTGGACATCTCGCTCGACTCCGACCCGGTCGCATACTTCAACCGGACCGGAGCCGTCACCACCACCCGCAAGGGTCTGAAGATCGGCTTCAGCGTTGCCACGTTCGCGATCAACGGGGAAGACCCGTGTGCCCCACTCGAGCCGCGCCGCGGGACCTTCGACTGGAGCCTTGTGCACGAGTTCGGACACCTCCGCGGCTTCGTCGACGGATCGTGGCCTCTATTCCTGAACACCTTCCCCGACGTGCAAGGCCCCGGCGACGGCTACCCCGAGGACGGCTCGCCGATCCTCACCGGCGACTTCGTCACCAGCTACGCCGAACGAGACGACGGAGACGAGGACTACGCAGAATCGTGGACCACCTACGTGATGCTGCCCGCTTCCGACATCCCGGCGCTTACCGGCGACGATCCCCTCGCGCTGCAGAAGGTCCATTGGATGGACGCGCAGCCGGACCTCCGCGAGCTGCGCGAGGCCCTGCGGATCACCGAAGCGGACCACGCGTCGGTCGACGTCCCCGCGGCCCCCCGACTCGACACCTCGATCTTCGATCCGGGCGACAAGGGCACCGACAGCATCGTGGTCCCGCCGGAGCTCCTCGGGCAGTGGCGTGAAAGCGCCACCGACGGGATTGCCGTGACGTTCGAAAGCGATGACATCCTTCTCGCGGAGTACGACGCGGGGATGGAGACCTCGAGTCTCTCGCTCGGCGACGCCCTCGAAAACGAGGCCTTGGACTACTTCGAGATCCACGACGGCTCCGCGACCCTGGCGTACTCGTACATCGAGGCGCCCGACACCGACCGCTACAACCACGACTTCTTCCTGCAACCGGGCGGACAGACGGTGATCTTCGCCCGCGAGCGACTGGACGCCGAGTCGGATGAGCTCGTGTACCTGCCCGACGTCACGCTCACCCGGGTTCCGTAGACCTGCCCTGCCTCAGCGGCGCGGGACGGGCACGGACCTGATTGCACTACGCTTCATGTGTCGTCCCAAACGGCCCCGGTTCGGGCTCCTGCGAGCCTGAGTCCTGCGAGTCAGGCCCGCGTCGCCTGCGGCTTGCGGTGCTCTGCCTGGCTGCTAGCTCTTTGCCATGGTCAGGTCTTTCGCGCTCGCGCTCGCACTCGTCCTGGCCGCTTGTGACAGCGAGCCGACCGCCGCTCCCAGCCCGCGACCAAGTCCCTCGGCGGAGCCGGTCGGCTCGGCCCCGCCCGCGGACGGCACGTACATGGGCCGCACGCTCGCGACCACGATGAGCCACCTGGGCGCCGATTGGCTGACCCGGGACAACCGCGACGACGAGGAGAACACCACCCTCATGCACGAGAATCTGGGGCTGAAACCAGGGGATGTCGCCTGCGATTTCGGGGCCGGCAACGGCTACCACACGCTGCGCATGGCTCAGGCCGTGGGTTCCGGCGGCAAGGCGATCGGCGTCGACCTTCAGCCCGAGATGCTAGAGCTGCTCGCAGGGCGTGCGCAAAGCCAGGGCGTCTCCAACGTCGAGACCATCCTCGCCTCACCCACCGATCCCAACCTGCCCGCCAAGACCTGCGACTTGATCCTGCTCGTCGACGTTTATCACGAGCTCTCCGATCCTTCCGCCGTCCTTGCGCACCTCCGCACGGCGCTCACCGACCGGGGCCGCATCGCGTTGCTCGAGTACCGCAGCGAGGACCCTGCGGTTCCGATCAAGGAGCTGCACAAGATGTCCAAGGCGCAGATCCTTCGCGAATACTCGGCCAACGGGCTCCGGCTCGCCTCGGAGTTCGACGGTCTGCCGTGGCAGCACATGATGTTCTTCGTCCCCCAGTCGCGGACACGGTAGCGGCCAAGCGACCTCAGGCGGACCGTCGACGACGGCGCAGGAGGCAGCCCACAGACAGCAGGAACCCCATCAAGGTGCCCTGCCGCTGCTCCCCGTCGGGGGTCGAGCAGCCGCAGCCACCATCATCCGCCGCACCACCACCGGACGCTGCTCCCGTGCTGTCCTCGCCCGCGCTGGTCCCCGCTTCGTCTCCCGTGGTCATACCCACGGGCTCCCCGGTCTCGCCGGTCTCGCCGTCCCCGGTGCTTCCGGTCTCGGCACTTCCGGTCGAGCCCCCTGAGGGGCCCTCTCCGAGCTCGCATGCGTTGCTGCAGGCGTCGTCGTCGATGTCGTTGCCGTCGTCACAGGCCTCGACGCCGTCTTGAACGACGCCGTCTCCACACGCCGCCGCGACGCAGCTGCTGAGACACCCATCCGCGTCATCGTCGTTTCCGTCGTCGCAGTCTTCATTGCGCGCATCGACGAAGCCATCGCCACACGAAGCCTCCACGCACGTGTCGAGGCACCCATCGTCGTTGTCCGCATCTCCGTCGTCACACGCTTCGACCTTCGCCTGAACGAAGCCATCTCCGCACGAGGCGAGTACACAAGTCTCGAGGCAATCGTCGGTTTGGTCCGCGTTGCCGTCGTCGCAGGCCTCCACATCCACCTGCACCTCTCCGTCGCCGCAAGAGGCCACGGCACAGGTACTCAGGCATGCGTCGCCGTCGTCGTCGTTTCCGTCGTCGCAAAGCTCGACCCCCTCGTGCACGACCCCATCTCCGCACGCTGCGTTTTCACAGGTGCTCAGGCAGGCATCGGTGTCGACATCGTTGCCATCGTCGCAGGCTTCCACGCCCGCCTGCACCAAGCCGTCCCCGCAGCTGGCGTCTTCGCAAAGCGAAGTACATGCGTCGGTCTCGTCATCGTTGCCGTCGTCACACTCTTCGGTGTCCGGATCGAGGATCCCATCGCCGCAAGTCGAGGGGACGCACGTGTCGAGGCAGGCGTCACCGTTGTCATCATTGCCGTCGTCGCAGTCCTCGCCGGGATCGACAATCCCGTTCCCGCAACAAGCCGCTTCCAACCGAATCATCGCATCGGACAGGACGCCCCCCTCATCGACTTCGACCTCGAGATAGAGGGATCCGTCGTCGCCCAGAGGCCGGGTTGGACTCGTCGCGCTCGCGTTGAGGTCGGTCACGAACAACCCATCGCCGACTCCATCTCCGTCGAGGTCGAGTTCATCCCCGACCGTGAGGAGGACTGAAGATGACGTTGCAAGCGCCCCCGGCTGGCAGCTGAACAGGACGACCTCCCCGGAGGACGGGTCCCCCCAAGCATGGGCCATCACCCCGGCATTGCTCAGTCCGACGAAGCGCACCGAAGCGTTGGAGGCTAGGGTCATGCTCCCAACGGCGTCTCCTTCTCGGAGCTGGATCTGACCGTTGTAGGCGATGAACTCGTCGCTCGAGACGTCCCCGTCCGTGTCCCCGGAGAACGCATAATCGCCACTGTTGTTGATGACGACGATGTCGAAGTTGTCCCAGTTGTCGCCATCTCCGTTCGTATCGGATTCGCGCGCGACCAGTTCTCCATCGACATAAACCACGCCGTCGTCGATCGTCCCTCCGGTGTCCATCGTGAGCACCGCGATCAAGTGCGCGTCATCGTGGGACGGCAAGAAGTCAAAGTCGACGCCGTTGGGGCTGTCGATCGTGAGGCCATCGACAGTGTCTCCGCTTTGAAGCACTGCAACGGCGTCGGCAAAGGTGGCGGACGGACTCCGCATCAGGGCGCGCCCCTCTGAACCGGTGCCGCCCGACGCATTGAGGCCCGAGACCCACCACGCCTGACCCGAGGACGTCATGGCTGGGCGGCTGTGAAAGGTCGAGTTGGTGCCAGCGGGCTGATCTGCGGCTTGAGTGTTCTCCACCGCCAGCAATCCCTCCGCGCCGTAGACCGAATCCTCGCCGTTGAAGGACGGGCTGTAGATGAATCCTCCGCCAGGGCTCGTGCCGATGGACGCTTCACCACCGGTCAGCACATCGACCTCATCGTTGCTGTTGAGCCAGATGACCTCGCTTCCCCGGAAGATGAAGTCATCACCGTCGTCGAGAGAACCTCCAAAGCCGACGACGCCTGCCGCCTCGACGAACGGAGGGTCGATCGATGCGACCGCCGCGCTTGCTCCGGTCGGCACGTCACCAACCCGCACGACGATTTCCGCCGGCACCACGGCAGCCTGCACGGACGAGGAGACGAGGAGCAGCGCCGCCATGACCGTACCGGTCATCCGTTGGGCGGGAGAACCATGGAGCTGACGAATCCGTCGAGGCATCCGCGCGAATGTACCCGCTGCCCGTGCGGCCGTGCGGCCGGGGCATGCAGACGCTCGGACCCGTGCGCCGCCAGCCTCCCGGACGAGAGGAGTGAGCCCCCAGAGGGGTTCACGAGCGAGGGCGCGGCGACCTTGGAAGGGTGAGCGGAGGCAGCTTGGCTGCCGAAGCGAGGGGAACCGAGAGGTTCTCCTCTCAGACTAGAGCACATCTCATAACCTCGACGCGGTGGCTCGCGAAGGATTTGGGGCCGAGGGTTAGGAGCGGAGCCGCAGCTGTACCGAGGTACTGCAAGGTTTCGCGACGACGCCATCGGGCCCAAAGACCAGCGAGACGGCGAGGCGAGGTTATGAGATGTGCTCTAGCCACACAGGAAGGACATGCACACGCCCGCCGCGCACGTGTCGTAGTGTTTCTCACGACCCTCGCAGTCGCTCACGGTTTCACACGTGGGCAAGCACTGCATCTCGGAGCGCGTGCAGTTGTCCGTGGGGCCGCATTCTACACATGCGCTCCTCGCGACTTCTCCTTCGGCGCACACCGGCTTCTCGGGCGTCGCGATCTCGGCCGGGGCCGGATCGGTCGCCGTGGACCGGCACGAAACCACGCAGAGCAGCGTGAGTGCGACGACGCCCGCGAGGTGATGCATGGCCATGAGATGTTCTTCGACGGTGCATCGACCACAGAGAGTCGACACCGCATCCGAGCCTATCGAAGTTTCACCGGACGTGCGAGATCATCCGAGCCTGTCGGAGTTCAGCTCAACAGGTCGTCGAGCAAGCCCAGCGCGGTGTACGGAAGGTCGGTGATGGGGCTGAGGACTTGATCCACGGCCGCGGTGGCCCAGTCCTTCGCGACCTCGACGTCCGATGGCCCGGTTGCGCTGTGGTGGACCTCCGGGGCAGCGACAGGCTCCGGTTCTGCGGACGCGGGTGGATCCGCGAGCACCGCGGGGACCGGCTTGCCGACGGCGTTCGCGCCCGCGCGAACGAGTACGGGAAGCT
>CAYGTG010000150.1:0-11520 GCA_964352485.1 uncultured Nannocystaceae bacterium
TGGCGCGAACAACGCTTCTGCGGCGAACTGCGCCGTGGGCTGAGACGCCCGCCGTTCACCCGCCCGATCCGGCCCCCGACGCGCCGCCTTGGGCCACTGCCACCCCGCAAGGCTGCTCGCTGCGGGCCGATGCTCCACACTCGGTGTGCCCGATGATCCCCAATCCTTCGATGGTTCCCGCCTTCGTCGTGCACGTGTGCCTCGGACTCATCGTGGCGCTCGGGCTCGTCACCAAGTGGGGCGTACCCGGGTCGTGGACGCGCGGCTTCGTCTTGTTGGGCCTCTCCACCGGGATCAGCATGGCGATCGGTTTGTTCACGGCACCCGATCCCGGAGGATTCTCGAAACTGTTGGTGTGGTCGTGGTCGCTCGCCATCGTCTTTCCTGCCACCGCCATCGCCCTGGCGATCCGAAGCGCGCCACACCGAGCGGTCCAGGTCGTGTTTGCGTCGCTGGGCCTCGCCTGCATCACCCTGTCGGTCGACGCGTTCGTGTGGGAACCACAGAACCTCGAGGTCACCCACCACCGCGTCTTCAGTGATCGACTGCAGACGCCGCTGCGCATCGCGGTCATCGCAGACCTTCAAACCGATGCCCCAGGAGACCACGAACGCGCCGCACTTCAGGCGGTTGTCGACGCGAAACCCGACCTCATTCTGTTCGTCGGCGACGTCATCCAGCAGCAGGACGCCGATGCGTACGCCAAGGCATGGGCGGCGCTGCGGGGGATTGTCGCGCCACTGGGTCTGCACGCTTCGCTGGGTGTCTACCTGGTCGAGGGCGACTCTGAGTATCCGCATGGCGACGCCTGGATGGACGAGGCCGAGGCCACGGGACTGCAGGTGTGGCCGCGCGAGGCGAGCAGTCGAACGATCCGCAACGACGTGACGCTGACCGGATTTGGGCTGCGTCCCTCGGCCTCCCCTGAGTTCGAGCTCGCGCGGGACGGTGAAGGTCTGCATGTCGTCTTTGGACACCGCCCGGCGTTTGCGATGGGCGAGGTCGATGCGGACCTGTTGCTCGCGGGACACACCCATGGCGGCCAGGTCCAGCTCCCTGGGTGGGGTCCGCTGCTCACCCTGTCGAAGGTCCCGCGCAGCTGGGCTTGGGGACGGACCGAGCTGCCCAGCGGAGCCACGCTGTTGGTCTCTCGGGGCGTCGGCATGGAGCGCGCAGGCGCGCCTCGCATCCGGTTCTGGTGCCGGCCCGAAGTGATGATCGTCGACGTCATGCCCACCGGCGGCTGACGCTGCCCGATCGACCCAGGCCGGGTTCGCGCTATGCTCAAGAGGCTCCCGGAATGCCAAGCCCGGGAGATGTACGGTGTGAGGGGCCGGCGGACCCAACGGGGCCGACCTCTGTACACTTGTGGGGGAAGGTATAGATCCGACACTGGATCCGGCGTCGGATCCGCCGGTTCATCTGACCACCTGAACGATTTTGCAGAAAATTAGGACATCCACGCAGTGCTGTCCGAAGGTGCAGACATGAACAGCACAAAGCCGGAAATCGACGCTCTGTCCCTGCTCCGTGCCATCTTCGACCTCGGAGATGCCGACGTGAAGGTCTCGACGGACCTGCTCGCGCGCCTTGGCGGCCACTCGAAGGAGCGCGCGGTATCGCTCATCGCTCAGCTTCGCCGCGCGAAACTTGTGCAGCTCAAAGGGTTGGGTTTGACGATGGCCGGCCTGGCCACCGCGGTTGCCCTCCCCGAGTTCGAGCCTTGCAGTGAGCCGGCGCGTCGGCCGGGCCTGCGCGCCGCATAGCCCGCCGTCGGTGTTTGCCGTGCCCAGGTGCCGGCCGGGCGCCGCAGCTTGTGTTCCTCCCCGGCCGTTGTCACGGTGCCGGTTGTGCACCTGACGCGTCGCACGGACTACGGCCTCCGACTGCTGATGCTGTTGGCGGTGGATGACGAGGCTCCCGTGGGACTGGCCGACGCGGCGCAGCGGCTGGGGGTCTCGGCCAACCATCTCGCCAAGGTCGCGCAAGCACTCGCGCATGCGGATCTCATCCGTAGCGTGCGAGGTCGGTCGGGCGGCTTCGTGCTCCTTCCGGCCACCCTGCAGTCCTCCGTTGCGGACATCGTCGAAACGCTCGAGCCTCTCGCGCTGGTCGAGTGCTTCGAGGACCCAGACGCTTGCAAGCTGAGCCCCTCGTGTCGGTTGCATGGGGTGTTGGCGGAGGCAAACCGGGCCTTCCTCGACAGCCTCGGCGGCCACACGATCGAGGACCTCGTCGCGCGTCGCCGGACTCCGTTGCTTCGGCTGACCGGGAAGGCCCCTCAGTCGTAGTCGAAGATCGTCGGGAGCTCGGGATCGAACGCACCCGCGACGACCTCGCCCGGGTCGAATACCGCGTCGTAGATCGCACAACGCATCGGATCATCGCGAACGTCGCAGTTGTCCGCGTACAAGCGAACCTGTTCGAGATCGACAATCGTGTCCTGCCGAGCCGCCAAAGCGTCAGAGGCGAAGGCGTTGGAATACAGCGCTTCGTCGGCGGGAGACTCATTGCGGTGGCAGAACCGGCAGTTGGACCCCCCATCTTCGAACCGCACCTGCGTGAACACTGCGGCGGTGTCGAGCGCGGCCGGATCCAGCGGGAACTCCAGCTCGCCCTTGATCGTGGTGGTGGGGTCGATGAATTCCGCGAACTCGACCAAGCTCGCTCCGTGCCCCGTCGTTGCAAACGAGAGGATCAACCCGTCGAAGAACACGAACAGCCGAGGGTTGGCATCCCCACGGGCAGGCTGGGCGCTAAACGGACTCGAGGAGGCGAGCACGGACAGCGGGCGCGCGAACGACTCGAGCACGCAGGGGACATCAACCGGACCTGGCAGCGCCTGGATATGGGCGACCGCTTCCTCGATGGACTGGGGAGACCCCGTGTGGCCACGCGGCGTCGGACAGCGAGGCTCCGGCTCGATCTCCCCGACGTCTGGACTGGGCTCCGACGCGTCCGTCTCCGACGCGTCCGTCTCGGTCCCGTCCGCCATCATCTCCGCGTCGGACTCCGGGGCCTCGCACGCAATGACCATGCTCGCGAGCGCAGCGATTGCATGTCGAAGGCCCAAGACGATCATACCAGTATCTTGTATACCGCATTCGTGGCGACGCAACGACCCCGGCACAGTGCGATCAGCCCCGAAGCGATTACGGATGTGGTCGACACCTTTTATGCCCGGGTTCGTCACGATCCGATGCTCGGCCCCATCTTCGCCCAACACGTGGGCGATTGGGCACCGCATATGCTGCGCATGAACGCTTTGTGGCGGAGCGTGCTGTTGCGGACCGGAGAGTTCCAGCGAAGCGACCGCGGCTCCCCACCGGTGCTCCACGCCGCGGTCGGTGGGTTGGGCGCTGACCATTTTGCGCGGTGGCTGACGCTCTTTTCAGCCGTCCTCGAGGAACGATTGGAGGACGGTCCGTCGGAAACCTGGAGGGGACGCGCGGAGTCGATCGGAGCTTCGCTGCTGCAGCATGTCCGGGCCACAGGTGTGAGCAGGTCTTCGCGGCTGGAGATTGTGTCGAGCTGAGCCCGTGCCCGGCATCGCGATGTGTGCGCCTGAGCCCCGGCGAGATCAGCCGTCGCGAAACGCGGTCAGCAGCACGGCGGCCGCCTCGTCGGGCGTGCGGATGCCCGCTCGGACTTCGGGCTCGAGCGCCGCGAGCTTGGCGCGGACTGCAGGGTCGCGGTGCACGGCGTCACGAAGGCCGTCTTCGAGGGCCCGCCACATCCACTGCACGCCCTGCTCGCGCCGCCGGTCCGCCCAGAAGCCGGCAGCGTTCAGTGCATCTCGAAACGACTCGGCGCTGGTCCAGATCGTCTCCACGCCGTCGCCGGAGACCGCAGAGCAGGTCATCGCCGTGGGCGTCCAGACCGGGATCTTCGGCGGGATGAGTCGCAGCGCGTTCGCGTGCTGCTGACAGGTCCGCAGCGCGGCCGCCCTGCCATCCCCATCGGATTTGGTGACGACCAGCAGGTCGGCCAGCTCGAGGATCCCGCGCTTGATGCCCTGCAACTCGTCGCCGGATCCCGGAAGGACGAGGACCACGAACATGTCGACCATGCCGGCGACCATCACCTCGGACTGTCCGACGCCGACCGTCTCCACCAACACCACGTCGTAGCCGGCCGCCTCGCAGACCGTCATCGTCTCGCGCGTGCGCCGGGCAACACCGCCAAGCGTCCCGCCTGAAGGACTCGGACGAATGAACGCGCTTGGGTCTCGGGCAAGCTCGGTCATGCGGGTCTTGTCGCCCAAAATGCTGCCGCCGGTTCGGCCGGAGCTGGGGTCGACCGCCAGCACCGCGACATGGTGGCCCGCAGCGGTCAGCTGGCGGCCAAAGGCCTCGATCAGCGTGCTCTTCCCGACGCCGGGCGATCCGGTGATTCCGATGCGGATCGAGTCCCCCGCGTGCGGACCCAAGCGTTCCAGCAGCGTATTCGCCTCCCCACGATCCTCGGGCCGCGTGCTCTCCACCAAGGTGATCGCGCGTCCCATCATCGCCCGCTTCCCGGCACGCACGCCTGCGGCCAGCTCCTGGGGCGAGGGCCGCTTCATGTCAGGCTCGCCTCGAGCTTGTCGAGCATCTCCGAGGCCGCCTCGGTGAGGACCGTGCCGGGCGGGTAGACGGCCGCAACTCCCATCTGCAGCAACTTGGGCTGGTCGTGGGGCGGGATCACGCCACCGACGACGATCAGAATGTCGCCTCGGCCCTCGGTTTGCAGCGCGGCCTGAAGCGCGGGGACCAGGGTGAGGTGTCCGGCGGCGAGCGAGCTCACCCCGATGACGTGTACGTCATTCTCCACAGCCTGTCTGGCGGTCTCCTGCGGGGTCTGAAACAGCGGACCGATGTCGACGTCAAATCCAACGTCGGCGAAGCCGGTGGCGATGACCTTGGCACCGCGGTCATGCCCGTCCTGACCCATCTTGGCGACCAGAATCCGAGGGCGGCGGCCGTGCGCGACCTCGAACGCTTCGACCTTCTCGGTCACCCGAGCCACGGCTTCGGGAGGGAGCTCCGCGCGGTACACCCCTGAGATTGCCTCGGATCGCGGCTCGTAGCGACCCCACTTCGACTCGAGCGCAGCGGACATCTCGCCCACCGTCGCCTTGGCCCGCGCAGCTTCGACGCACAACGCGAGCAGGTTCTCGCTTGGGTCCTCGGCGGCGGCGGTGATTCGACGCAAGACCGCGTCCACCTCGGATGGGTCGCGCTCGGCCCGGAGCGTGGCCAATCGCTTCAGCTGGGCGTCTCGGACGGCGGAGTTGTCGATCTCGAGAACGTCGACCTCGGGCGAACTGGATGCGACGAACTTGTTCACGCCGACCAGCGCTTGACGGCCGCTGTCGATGCGCGCCTGAGTTCGTGCCGCCCCCTCCTCGATGCGCCGCTTGGGCAGGCCGGCTTCGATCGCCTTGGCCATGCCCCCCATCGTCTCGATCTCTTCCATGTGGGCCCAAGCTCGGTCGGCCAGCGCCTGGGTCAGCCACTCGACGTAGTAGCTACCTCCCCACGGGTCGATGGCCCGCGTCAAGCCGGCTTCTCGCTGCAAGAAGATCTGCGTGTTGCGAGCGATGCGGGCGCTGAAATCGGTCGGCAACGCGAGCGCTTCGTCGAATGAGTTGGTGTGCAGCGACTGCGTATGGCCACAGATCGCCGCAAGCGCTTCGACACAGGTGCGCGCCACGTTGTTGTACGGGTCCTGGGCAGCGAGGCTCCAGCCCGAGGTCTGGCAGTGCGTTCGGAGCATGGTGCTCTTGGGCTGCTTGGCACCGACGCTCCGCATCAGCTTCGCCCACAGGATCCGGGCGGCGCGAAGCTTGGCCACCTCCATGAAGGTGTGCATCCCGATGCCGAAAAAGAACGAAATCCGCGGCGCGAAAGCATCCACGTCGAGGCCAGCAGCCATGCCCGAGCGCACGTACTCCAGGCCGTCTGCCAACGTGTACGCCAGCTCGATATCGGCCGTCGCTCCGGCCTCCTGCATGTGATAGCCGGACACGCTGATCGAGTTGAACCGGGGCATGTTCTGCGCCGTGTAGGCGAAGATGTCCCCGATGATCCGCATCGACGGCGTCGGCGGATAGATGAACGTATTGCGGACCATGAACTCCTTGAGGATGTCGTTCTGGATGGTCCCCGAAAGCTGCTCGGGCGGGACGCCCTGCTCTTCGGCCGCGACGATGTACAGCGCCAAAATCGGGAGCACGGCCCCGTTCATCGTCATCGATACGCTGATCCGATCGAGCGGAATGCCCGCGAACAGCAGACGCATGTCTAGAATGGAGTCCACCGCGACGCCCGCCATGCCGACGTCGCCGAGCACCCGAGGGTGATCGGAGTCGTACCCGCGGTGCGTCGCGAGGTCGAACGCGATCGAGAGGCCCTTCTGGCCAGCCTCGAGGTTGCGACGATAAAACGCGTTGCTCGCCTCGGCGGTCGAGAAGCCGGCGTACTGCCGAATCGTCCACGGTCGTTCGAGGTACATCGTCGGATACGGACCCCGAAGGTAGGGCGCGAAGCCCGGCTTGGAGTCCACGGTCGGCGAGGACGCTCGGTGCTCCGGACCGTAGCGACGGTGCACATCGATCCCCTCGGGTGTCGACGTCGATGACGCGTCGGCCTGGGGCTGAGGGGTCTGGGAGGTCAAGTCCTCGAAGGACAGCGAAGCAAAGCTCTTGTCGTGGCTCATCGTCCCACCTCCAAAGCGTCGTGAAGGGTTGCGAGGGTTGCGGGTAGGTTCATCCGCAGGTGTAAGAAGCCGTCAGATGCGAGGTCCTCCCGGGGCGCGGCGGCGACCCAGACCGACGTTGCTCCGGCACCGCGAAGCTCCTCGAGCGCCCGCGAGCCCTCGGCGGCCAAGCGTTCATCGGAGGCGACCAGGACGGCGAGGGCCGGCACGACGTCGTCGGTGCTCGTGAGGACCTCCGTCGCGAAGCCGCCGACCGCAGCCACGTTCCGCGCGAAGTCGAGGCGTGCCCGGTGCTCCCGAAGCGGGCCGAGCACATACAGCTGCGCACGAGGGCGATGCCCGGACCGCTCCTGCTGACGCGCGGCGGCGTCGCGCAGGGCCTCGAACGGCTCGGCAAGGCGCTTCGCAGGCATCGGCGGCACCGTCACGGCCGCCACGTCCGCGGGAAGTTTTGTCTCGGCGTCTTCGGGGTCGGCGCCCAGCGGAGGCACCGGCTCATCGAGCTGCGGAAAAATCGAAACCCCGGTGAGTGCGAGACGACCGGTGGCGAGCGCATCCCCTCGCGCTTCAGCGCAGCCGGCCACATCGGCCTGGACACGACCGGACGAAAGCGCGGCCGCCATGCCGCCGCTTGCCTCCACGGATTGCACCCATGACCACGCCCGCTGCGCGATGCCCCGCGTCAGGGCCTCGACGTACCCACTGCCTGCGGCGGGGTCGTTGACGTTTGCGAGATGGGACTCTTCGCGAAGCATGTGTGCGGTGGTCAGTGCCCAGCGCCGCGCGTCGTCGTCCCCGACTCCGACCGCCTCGGAGAATGGTTGGGCAGCGATCTCGTCGGCCCCCCCGGCTGCGGCCGCGAACACCTCGGAGGTCGTGCGCAACATGTTGACCCGGGTGTCGTGGCGCGTTCGATCCCGCCACGACGTTCGCGCGGCGATGAAGGCCGGGGCGCTCACCTCCCAGCGGGCCGCGACGCGCTCCGCAAGCCACCGCAGCGCGCGGAACTTCGCGATGGCCACGAACACGTCGCTGTCGGAGCTCGCTCGCAGGACCGTGCGCGACCACAAGGCATCGAGCTCGGCGCCGCCCTCAGCCAACGCCCGCGTCATGTCGATCAGCGTTGCGATCGTGGCGCCGACCTCGACCGAAGGTGATGCCCCCGCGTCGTGATACGGGATGCCGGAGGCCATCACCACCCGCAGCTGCGGCGCCTCGACGGCCGCACGGGCCACGACTCGGCCCGCCTGCGCGATGGCCTCCTCGAGGTCCATGCCCAGGCATCCGTACTCGGCGAGCGCCCCCAGCGGGTCACACAGCACACCCCCTCGAAGCGATTGCGGATCCGAGGACTCCAGCAGCAGCGACAGCGCGCTGACCCCGTTGGCGCCGGCGTCGAGCCACAGCGCCGTATCTTGGGTGGCCTCGACCAAGGCCTTGCCATGCTCCCGCTCGAGCAGCGCCACGCCGGGTCCAGCCACGGCCGCTCGGGCGCGCAGGGGAGCAGCGAGCCGGATCCACGCCGCGTCCAACGCGAAGGCCCGATCGACTCGAATCGCCGCCGCGGCCGTGTCGGCGCGGCGGTGCCGATACTCCTGTGCGACCGCCCAAGCGGTGGTCTCCACCCTCGCCCCGCCGGTCCTCGGTCCCGCGTCGTACAGCGCAGCGGTCGTCAAACTCCCCTGCCCGGTTACGTCGACCTGGGCCGAAAGCTTGGAAAGCGGCGTGGTCTCTTCGACCTTGGCCTGCCATTGCTCGAGGCTCACCGCCTCGAACTCTTCGAACGTCACGGACTCGCTCACAGCGCGCGCATCATACGCCGTGGTGCCGTGCGGGGGCCTCGCGTTTTTTGCGGCCGCCGCCGCGGCGACGCGGGCACCTGCGTCCCGCGATTCACGACGCCTCGGTCCGGGCCCGCATGCGGTCGGTCTCGATGTGCTTGGCGTAGAACTCCCACGTCTTGCGCCGCGCACGCTCAAACGTACAGCTCTCGGCGTAGGTTCGAGAGTGCCCGGACATCCGCCGCAGACGGTCCGCATCGCCAACGAGCCGAAGCACCGCCTCCGCCCAGCGCCCCTGCTCCCCAGCCGGCAGGACGATGCCGGTCTCGTTGTGGTGCACGATCTCAGCCGGGCCGCCCACGTCCGAGACCAGTGCCGGCGTGCCGCAGGCCATCGACTCCAGCACCACGTTTCCAAAGGTGTCGGTCGTGGAGGGAAACATCATCATGTCGGAGGACGCGTACGCCGAGGCGAGCGCGTCTCCTTGGAGGTAGCCGGTGAAGGCCACGCAATAGCCCTCGAGTTCTTCCTTCAGCTTCTCCAGGTACGGACCCTCGCCCACGATCCCAAGTTCCACATCCAACCCATGGTCATCGACCAGGTGCTTGAAGAGCTTCGCAAGAAACGGCAGGTTCTTCTCCAGGGAGACCCGCCCAACGTAGACCAGCGTGTTCTTGCCGCTGATCCCGTGCCCGGGCCAGAAGTCTCCGCTTGCGAGCGCGGGGGTAAACCGCTGGGAGTCGACGCCGCGGGGAACGATTGTGACCCGGCCGGAGTGGATCCCGTTGTTCGCCATCACCTCGCGGGTGGCGTACGTCGGCGCAAGCACCTCTCCCATCTGGTTGTAGAACCAGGCGGTGTACGCCTGCACCATGCGACCGATCGTGCGGTCGCCGATGATGCGGAAGGCGTACTCGGGCACGTTGGTGTGGTACTGGCCGATGATCGGCGTATCGAGGATCCGCGCCGCCATCATGCCGACCAGGCCCACCGGACCCGGCGTCGTCGCCACGATCAGGTCAACTTCGTTCTCGTCCATCCACCGGACCGTCTCCAGCGTGCTGGGCCAGCCAAGCTCATAGCTCTCGTAGCCCAGGATCGGGAAGCTGGCGATCGTGGGAAGCCGGACAATCCCATGCTCATCGATGGACGGCTCGAATCCGTCTGGCTTGGCGCCGCACAAGAACACCTCCTTGCCATCGCTACGCATCTCCTCCACCAGACGCCGCAGGTTGATGCTCAGACCGTCGACGTTGTCGAGCGTGTCGCACAGGATCGCCACCTTCTGCCCCTGCCCCAGCGGCCTCGGAAGATCGAGACTCTCGTACAGCCCCCGCGCTCGCCTGCGCTCTCCGTAGAAAAAGCGGATGCCGAAGTAGTAGGGCATGTTGAGCAGCACCAGCCGAATCAGCGTGGGCAGCTCATCGATCAACGGCTCGAGGTCGACCTTTTCGACCGCTTCCTTCATCGAGTCGGTCGAGGAACGGAACGCCCGGAGCAGCGCCGTCTGCACCAGCGAGTAGATCTCGTCGTGGGTCTCGGGCTTGTGTCCTTCGGCCATCAGCCGCTTGAAGTCGGGGAAGGAGTCCATCTCCGCCAGCGTCTGCATCGCCGCGGGGATGAGCCGCGCCAGCGCCGGAGGTAGGTCGCCGGGGTCGTCGAGAAGGTCCTGGTTCTGGATGATGTCGAGCAGCTTGTGGAACACGCCCGGCTTGTTGCTGTCCTTTTGAACGTGGCTGTGCCGAAAGTACTGCAGCGTGCCGATCGCAGCGGTGTGCGCGTAGCTCTTGCAGGTCTTCTCAAACCCATCGACGCGCACCGCACGGGTCTCGATAGCCTCGCGTAGCCCCTCGAAGGTGGCCTCGCCCTCGAACTCGACGAAGCTGCGAGCCATGGTGTGACCCGAGTGGTCGTCGGAGCCCGCGGTGGTCTTCCAACGACGACCGGGCGCGACGGGGATGTTGAACTCGTCGCTCCACCGCTGAAGCACCGAGGGGTCGACCTTGTCCAGGACCTCGCGCATGAACCGCTCGTGCCCGGAGTCTTTCTGTCCGTTGATCACCTCGACGGTCTCGAACAACAGCAAGGACTTCTTGAGCAGCTCGGGCGTGAGGCGCTGGTTGACGGGCGAGAACGGGTGCGCGAGGGCGTGGAGGATCCTCTGTTCTCGGAGATACTCGACCAGCTCGTAGATGTTGTAGCGCAGGCGCTGCAGCTCGTCGTGCTGCGACTCGGTGATGCCGTAGCAAAGCACGTGAACGATGCAGCCGTTCTCCGGGAATCGAGCCGAGACCTCTTCAGAGATGAAGACATGCTCGCCGTGGTGCGCAATCTCGAGGCACCCATCGATGGCGTCGTGGTCGGTGATGGTCACCAGACTCATGCCGCGTTCGATCATGGTTGTGTAGACGTCTTCGGGCTCCGTGTAGCACTCCTCGACCTCGAGCGAATTGAGGACGAAGAGCTTGAACCGACCGGCGTACTTGCTGTGGACGTGAAGATCGATCTTCTGCGTGGGGCGGAGGATGCTCATGAGGTCTTCGGCGGATGCGCCACCTCCGCGGACCGGGCGCGGGGCGCTGTCGCTGCGGTCAGGAACGGTTGTCGTTCGAGGGCGGGAGACGGTTGCATGGGTTGGGGGTTCTCACGAAGAAGGGTGGCCCGCATCACGGATGCGGCGGACCATCACCGGCCGAGCGGGACGGCCCGATTCCGAGGCCGAGCTGAAGCAGAAGCGGAAGGATCACGACGGATGCGACCAAAGCCATCGTCATCCCCAGCACCGCTGCCCACGCCATGGACTCGAGACCGCGATGGTTCGCGAACAAGATCCCCGCGAAGCCAAAGATCGTGGTCAGGGTGGTCACGACAATCGCACCCCCGGCCTCTGTCAGGACCCGACCAAGGTTGCGCTGACCCGTGTTTGCGACCTCCTCGCGGGTTCGCTCGACGATGTGGAGCGCATCGTCTTGCCCCATCCCCAACAGCATCGGCAGGACGATGATGTTGAAGAAGTTCCGCTTCCAGCCCAGCCCGAGGA
>CAYGTG010000151.1:0-11515 GCA_964352485.1 uncultured Nannocystaceae bacterium
GTCGTAGTCCGTCCACACCGCGAAGCCCCCGTGAAAGACGATCTGGCGTCGGGCGTCGCCTTGGTCGAGCTCCGCCCGCCCCGAAAAGCGCTGGGAGAGGAGGGCGAACAGCAACTGCGCCCAAGAGGTTGGTTCGAGCGCGACCACCCGAGAGCTGGACTCGTCAGCAGCCAAGTTGCCCGCAGGGTATCGAAATCCAGGTGGCGGAAGCGCGCTTCTCGGCGCTTCTCGCGTGCCAATTTTCGGCACTTCCGTGGCCGCCTTTTGTCGCCCAAGCTGACCCCTCAGCCGGCACGCCGAAGATCATTGTTCTTTCACCCGGCAGGAAAGGTGCAGCACAACGGCGTGCACCTACGGGCCGGTACCGCCGTGGGTCTTGGTAGGAATTGACCATGCGATCTCGTAGCCAACGCGGATTCACGCTCATCGAACTCATGATCGTCGTGGCGATCCTCGGAATCTTGGCTGCAATCGCGATTCCCACCCTGAGCCTCTACATTCGCCGGGTGAAGACCGCGGAGGCCAGCGGGCAGCTGGCGAAGCTGTTTGACGCCACGAATGCGTACTTCACCAGCGACCGGGTCGACCGGGGGGAGGTCGCACAGATCACCGACGGTGCAGCGATGGCGGACGGTGCCACCCACCGCTGCCCCCATCCGAGCGGTTCGCCCACCGGTGGCGAGGCAGGCTTCACGCCCGCCATGAACTGCAACGACGGCCCCAGCGGCCGCTGCGTTCCAGGACAAGGCGGCGGTGGTGCGGGCGTGTACGACATCGACGAATGGGGCGCGAACCCCATGTGGAACGCCCTCAACTTCGGAATGGAGCAGGGGCACTTCTTCCACTACAACTACGTGTCGAGCAACTCGGACACCGGATACGGCGCGTGCCAGTTCACCGCCCAGGCGTTTGGCGACCTCGACGATGATGGGGAGTACTCCACGTTCGAACGCTCCGGGGCTGCCGATCAGAACGGCGTCAACGCCGCGGCGGGGCTGTACATCCACCGCGTCGTCGAATAACCCCGGGTCGAGCGTCCGAAGCTGGGGCGCAAGACCGGCTCGGGCCGAGCCCGCTCAAGCGTCGATGATGACGCCGGGGAACAAGCAGTTGGAGCCGGTTTCGCCGGGGAGCAAGGAGCATTCGCTTCCGCGAAGGACATCCATGGTCTCGACGAGCGTCTGGAGCGTGATCGTCCCTTCCGCACTGAGCGAGACGCTCTCGATCAACGGATAGGCGGCCTTGATGCCCTCTGCGGCCGATCGCAAGCCATCGAGTCCATCCTCGCCCTCGAGGCCGATGACATCCGGGGGACCTCCGCAGCCGTCGCACCGACCGATCGTCACCGCAAAGCCGTCCTCTCGGACCTGCACCGCGAGGCGTGGCCGCTGGGGCGTATCCTGCTCGGATTCCCCCCCGTGCGTGAACTTGGGGGGAGAGACGGGAATCGAGGACCAGTTGGCCGCCTCCATCGCGAGCAGCAGCGCCGGGATGAGAAGGAACATGCAGCTCAGGACCGGGATGAGGTCGACATCGAGCTGCGGGATGGTGACGCGTTTCTTTTTCTTGGGCATGCAGAGGCCTTCTGCGGACAGACAGCGCGGCGTGCCCCAGGTTCCGCGGGGTCCTACTCCGGCAGGCCCTTGGACCCACGAAGCGCCTGAACCCAAGAGCTCATCACGTCGCGACTGGTCAGCTGGTCGATGACCGAACCTTCCGCCGCATGCATCGCCTCCGCCAACAGCGCCCGCGCGCGCCTCAACCGGCTCTTCACGGTCCCCTGCGGCGCGTCGATGACCCGCGCAAGCTCAGCCGTGCTCAGCCCCTCCCAGTAATGAAGCTCGAGGACCAGCTGAAGATCGACCGGAAGCGTCCGCAGGCCCGCGACGAGTCGGGCTTGCTGCTGTCGATGGGCCACCGCGGAGGTGGGCGAAACACCGAGCGCAATCACCGAGGTATCGCCGAAGTCGACCACGTCGCGCTTCGCCCGCTTGCGAAGGTGCCGGTAGAGTTCATTGCGGGCCACGGTGAACAGGTAGGCCCGAAAGCTCTCCACCCCTTCGAGCGACTTCTGGTATCGGACGCACGCGAGCAGCGTCCCTTGGATCAGGTCTTCGACCTCGTCGTCGACCTTGCTGGAGAAGAAGCGGTACAGGTTGTCGAAGTAGCGCTGTAGCAGCCGGCTCCCGGCAGTCGTGTTGCCGGCACGCCACTGCTCGAGGAGTTCGAAATCGTCCCGCATCGACTGAGGACTCTAGCAGCCCGCGAAGGGTGCGATCGGTGCCCACAGTATCCGACGAAACTTGGTTCGAGACCTCGATGGAGCGCTCCTGTACGGGTGGACCTGTTATGCTGCTGTTGTGCGTACCGGCGCCTCGACTCAAGCGGCTGGACTGGTTGTCCTCGCTGTGGCGCTGGCGGCCGGCTGTGCGAACAAGAGCTCAGATCCGTGCGCCAACGGTGCCTGCGACGGGATCCCGGAGTGCGAGCTGGGTCTGTGCGACGACGACCTCGTGCTCGGTGGTCGAACGATCTCCGGACACAGCCTCGAGGAGGGAACGATGAACGAGCGGCTCTCCGCGGAATGTCCGTTCCCCCAAAGCGAGATCCCTCCGATCGAGGTGCTGCTCGACGACTCCAACATCCCCGAGTACCGCCGCAGTCGCAAGCGCCGAGACAACCACGCCGAAGGCCAGGCGTTCCTTCAGGACCACGAGTTGCACGAGCACCTGCTGAGCGTGCAAGGCGATCTGTTCGAGTGCCTTGATCTCGCCGCTTGCTACGACCTCGAAGCCGCCGGCACCGGGGCCCTCGATTTTCAGTTCGAGCTCGAGCCCACCGGCGAGGTTTCGGCGGTCTCGGTGCTTCCCTCCGACGCCCTCGACCAGCCGATTGTGCGCGCCTGTGCACGTCGCTCGGTCTACCAGTCCAGGTTCCCCTCGTGGTCGGGCAGCAGGATGGTCGTCGACTACTCGGTCGAGATCAGCGAAGGCTGATGAGCGACGCTGCCACCCGGGCAGCGAAACAGAAGACGCGGCGACGCCCGAGCTGGAAGAGAACTCCAAGTTCCGAACGCCGCCGCGCTTGTGTCAGTTCATGCGTGCACGCCACCGGGCTCGCCGCGCCACCAAGAACTCCAGCAGCGAGCGGTCTGCTTTCGCCCGGTTGCACGGAGCGCACGCCGGCACCAGGTTCTCTCCCGGTCCGCCTCCGGACGCACGCGGGATGACGTGGTCGCGCGTCAGGGTGGTGCGGGTCAGCAGCTCGTTGCAGTACGCGCACTGCGGCCGCACCCGCCACACGTAGTGGTTGTATTCGGCCTCGTACACCCGGTCCAGCTGCCCAGAGACAACTTCGTGGACCGAGGTGTTCTTGTAGCGCGCGATGGTTCCGAACCGGGCGAGGCGGCCTCCGCCGCTCTCCGTGCACAGCCCATGACGCCGACGATGGCGTTGTAGGTAGAACTGTGCGTCCCGGCTCGGGCGCGTAGTGAGCGTGTCGTATTCGTTCTTGGTCCAGTTCATCGGTCTGTCTCCTGTGGTGTTCGGGCGATGGGGTTGGAAGTCGGCGAAACGCACGCGTGCGGAGGCCAAGAGCGCAGCACTGCGCTCCTCGCGAACCGGAGCACCGTCCACGGATCGAAGGCTCGAGTCCCTGCCACACGCGGAGCTCGAGGCTGGGACGGGTACCCGCGGCGGGGACGTTCAGCACTCAGGCTGAATGAGGCAACGGCTCAGCGGGTTCCGGTGCACTCCGGGAGGTCCACGTCCGCGTCCACGCGCCGCCCCACGGAACCGTGCTCTGACCGAGCACGAAGCTCAGGAGCAGTTCCTTGGGACGATGGCGTTCAGCGGACATGGATGGGCCTGCGCCGGTCAGCTTGATCGGCTCAGCTCAGGACGCAAGGCGTTTTTGCCCGCGGCGTGAGCTCAGCCCTCGTCAAACTCGGACTCGAACGGCCAGCCGAGCGGGTCGGTGACGAATAACTTGCCCTTGTTGCGGACAAACATCCACGCACCGAAACTCTGCGCCGCGATCGATATCGCGACCAAGCCGACCGCGACGCGCTTGCTCCGCAGGGCGCCACCGTGGGCCATCAGCACCACCAGGACCGGGAGCCAGAGCATCGCGAAGCGGTACGTGGGCTGGGTCTGGCCGCTGTTTTGGTACAGCAGCGCCGGGACCATGAGCACGATCAGCGTGAGCACGAGCCCCCACTTTTGGGCGAAGCGTCCTCGCACCGCGAACGCCAGCAGAACCCATGGCGACAGCACCCAAAGCGCGCTGCCATGAAGCGAGACCTTCAACGGCCACAATTGCTTGGGCAGCAGCCACAGCATGCACTCGAGATTCCGCAGCAGGTAGCGCGGATGAAACAGTCCGTACTGCTGGATTCGAGACTGCCAGCGGATGTCGAGAAAGCGGTGCCCAAACTCGAACGGGGCGTCGAAGCGGGCCAGGTTCAGGGCCATCAAGGCCGATCCCAGCAGGAGCACCGGACCCACGAAGCGCATCAGCGCGGGCAAGGGTCGACCGCGACGCCACCACTCCCAGGCAAAGAACACCACGGCCAGCGCCATCGTCGGTCGGCACGCCACCGCAATGCCCAGCCACACCCCGGCCCAGCCAGGACGGTGCAGGTCCCAGGCGCACGATAGGTACGCCGTCAACGCGAGGGCACCGAAGATCTGCGCGGTAAACCAGACGCTGCCGTTGGCGCCGAGAAAGCACGCCGGAGACCCCAAGGCCAACGCCATGACGAGCAAGAGGTGCTCCGTCCCCCTGCCCTCCTCCACGCCGCGAGTGCGGTCGAGGAAGCCAAGGAGAACGACCGGGATGCATGCGGCGACGAGGACGGTGATCAGCACGTCGAGCGTGCCGAGGCCCCACACCGCCACCGCGGGGAGCATCATCGCCGCGGGTCCGGGCGGAAAGCTGACGTACCAGGTCTCCGCGGTGCGGCGAGCCTCTCCCACGGGGTACGAGGTCCACCCTTGGCCGGTCACGTACCAAGTCTCGATGCGTTCGGCCTTGCGCGCGTCTTGGCAGGCCTTTGTGCGGCATGGGAACGCTCGCACGCTGTGGCCATCGGGGAGCTCGAGCGTCCGCAGGACCGCCCAGTCGTCGTACTGGTGGTGCCGGCACTTGCCAGCGCGTCGACGTTTCGCATCGCAGTATCCCGGTGGCTTCCCCTGGTGCTCCATGCGCCCATCGAGCCAAGCATCGGCCATGTGAACGAAGTGGTTGTTCGCGCTGGGCCGCATCAGCGACGTTCCGGCGAGCACAGCCAGCACCACCGCCGTGAACACGTACACGGCCAGCGGGCGGGCACGTGCGCGGAGCCAGCCGGACATCTATCCCCCGCAAGCGTCGGCGAGGTTGCCGGCGATGGTGACCGCTCCGCCGACGACCACGAGCTGCAGCGACAATGCTTGTGCATCACACGTCGCCAGCGCCGGGTTGCCCGTGATCCCAAAGTTGCCCCCCACAGCGGAGAGCGATCCGAAGCCGGCAACCGAGTTGAGCACGCCGCTGTTTCGAACGGTGAAGTTGCCCCCGACCGAAGCCAGCGAACCGAAGTCACCCGCATTCTGCAGCGAGGCATTTTCTCCCAAGTAGAAGAAGTCCCCCACGATCAGCAGCTGGGGCATCGAGAGGTCGACAATGGAGTCGCTCTCCCGCACCTGGAGTCCACCGACAACCTCCTCGAGGCTGGGAAAGTCGATGCGAATCATGCTGTCGTTCTCGATGAAGATGACCCTCTCCCCGACGAATCCTAGGTTGCCCAGCCCATCGACATGAAGCATCTGGGGGTTGTTCTGCACCGAGATGCGGCCTTGAATCTCCTCCAAGGAGTTGAACCCGTTGACCGTCGAAAGCTGGGGGTTGCCTTCGATACGGAGGTCCCCCTCCAGGAACTCCAGTCCGCCGAAGCCGTTGATGCTCAGCAGCGAGGCGTTGTTCAGCACCCGAAGCAAGTCGCCCACCTCCTGAAGCTGTGCGAACCCGCCGAGGCTTTGCAGCGAGGCGTTGAACGAGAGGCTCACGACGCCACCCACGGACTGCAGCTGCGGGAAATCCAGCGAGACGAGCTGAGCGTTGCCCTCGACGATGAGCCAGAAGTTGACGTCCTGCAGACCGGCGATTCCATCGGCATCGATCAAGCCCGCGTTGCTGCGAACGACGACGCTTCCGCCCACGTCCAGGACGCCTTGCAGGCCGTCGAGGGTGGGCAAGACGGCGTTGCCTTCGATCCACAGGTTGCCGCCGACGAACTGGATGTTGGACAGACCGCCGATGCTGTTGAGGCCCGCATTGCCCTGAACTCGCACGCCCGAGCCGCCCACGTTCGTGATCCCCACCAGGGCATTGAGGTTGCCCAGCTGTGGGTTGCGCTGAACTCGGATCCCGCTGACGGTACCGCTCAACCCGCTCAGCCCCGACACGTCGGAGAGAAACCCGTTGTCGTCGATGATGACCTGACCGCCAACCTGAGACAGTCCCGACAGGCCATCGAGGTCGCCCAAGACCGCGTTCTCGCCGATCTCGACGCCACCGACCGAGCCGCTGACGTTCTGGAGACCGTCGAGTGAGGAGAGGCTGTCGTTGTTCCAGATTCGCAGTCGACCCCCGACCGACCCGAGGCTTGCAAGGTCGAGCAGCGAGAGCAGGGACGCATTGTTCTGGACGAAGAGGAAGTCACCGACGGACCCGAGGTTGTCGAGCCCCAGCGACGACAGCTGCGGGTTGTCGCCGATGTGCATGAACCCGCCCACGCTCTGCAGCCGATGAAGCCCCTGCAGGCTGCCCAGGTCGGGGTTCTGCCGGATCTCGACGACGCCACCGACCGACTCGAGGCATGAGAGCGGCTCGAAGTCGCTCACGCCGTCGATTCCGAACAGAACGAGGTTGCCGGTGATGCTGGTGTAGCCCTCGAGCGAGGCGAGTTCGGCCTCGGAGACAACGCTGGTGTTGCCCTCCCAAACCCCGTTGTCGCAGTCCGGATTTCCGGACGACGAACTGGAACTGCTTCCGCCGCTGCTGCTTCCGCTGCTTCCGCTGCTTCCGCTGCCGCTCGAGGAGGAGCCTGAACTCGAGCTGTCGAAAAACCCGGAGCTGCTGCTCTCGGCCAGGAAACCGGACGAGCTCGAATCCGGGAAATCGGTGGTCGAGGCAATCCCTGTCGACGAGCCGCTTGTCGTGCCGACGGAGGCGATCACGAACGGCTCGGTACCCGATCGACCGCACCCGCTCAGCGCGAAACCGAGAAGAATCGCACCCCACCGACCGTGTCCGTGCTCGCGCATGGTTTGCGGAGCTTGGCAGCTTCCTTGGGTTTGCGCAAAGCGTGTGGGCTCATTCGCGCACGCGCACACACACGGGGCGAGCGCCGTCCCAACCGACCGTCACGGCACTCGTACTGCCCTTTTTTGCGTTGACGACGAGACGGGTGTCGCCGAACGCGTCGCCGGGAGTCTCGCTCCAAAACACACCCTTGCGATCGAGGAGCTTCGCGCCGGTGATGGACAGGAGCTCGCCGACCGAGGGCAGCCGCCAGCCGGAGATGTCCCCAGCACTGAGCGTCTTGCAGAAGGTCTCGGCGTCGCCAAACGTCATGCTTGGCGCATCATCCCCTGCGATCAAGAAGGCGTTCCACGAGCGGATCTCACGCTCTTCGAGGGCTTGGGCGATCGCGGCCCGGTCTTCGGGGGCTGTTGGTGACAGCGCAGATCCCTCGAGCAGGGCGGGGTCGACGGCGCTTCGATGCCCCAGAGACTTCTGGGCGCCCTCGAGATCGAGAGCCGGGAGTTCGGGTTCCGGCTCGGGTTCCGGCTCGGGCTCGGGTTCCGGCTCGGGCTTGGCCGGCTCCGCATCGTCCGCCGCTGGCTCGGCCTCGCTCGGCGTCTTCGGCTCGTCCACCTCGGCGCCCTGTTCTTCGGCATCGGCATCGGCAGGTTCCGACGGATCCGGATCGGGGCGGCTGTCGTCCTCGCGGACAGCGACGGCCTCAGTCTCGGGCGCGGTTGGGGACGGATCGGCTTCGTCGTCGGAGCCGGAGAACGCAAGAACGAGCGCGATGATCAGCAAGAGGGCAACTCCTCCACCGACGACGAGTCGGGGGCTTGGCCCCGAGGAGAACTCCGACACATCGATGTCGTCTTCCTCGGGTGTAGACGGGGACGCAGGGGTGGCTGCGGACGCCGGGGTCGGTGCGGAGGACTCTTCGTTCGCACCGGAAAACGTGATCGGATGCCGGGTGACCAGCGTCTTGTCCACGCGCTCGTAGTCCCCCTCATCCCCGATGGGCAATGACGGATTGGTTTCCGGTCCGGGCTCGGGCTCGGGCTCGGGCCCTCCAGCGTGCGCAGCTCCTGCGACCTGGGTCGGAAGGTCCTCTGCCGCTCCAAGACCGACGTTCACAGCTGCCCCATGCGCGAGCGAATCGGCCCAGCGATCAACGTCGCGGAGGTCGACGCCGACCTCGGACTCCGGGGCCGCCCCGCCCACGGGCGTGATTCCAGGCAGCGAATCGTCATCGGCCGAGACCTCGGCGTCCGTTCGCTCGAACCGACCGGTCACCATGCGGCGGGCCACCGAGACAACCCGTTCCTCTAACCCCCGGGCACCACCTTGAGCGGTCGAAAGCGTGAGCGTTCGACCAAACGGGACCTCCTTGGTCCGAAGCAGAGCGCGAAGCGTGTCCACGCCGTCACGATCGAGCTGACCGCCCCGGCAGAGCACATACAAACCCTGCCGCTCGAATTGCTGGACAACTTCGGCCAGCCGCGTGCTCCCGTCTTCGGCCGCGCCCATGACCGCGACGTCAAAGCCACGGGCTCGGAGCCCTGTGGCCGCGGTATCGGCGAGTTCCACGTCGTCGGTCGAGCACACGAGGATGATGGGCACTCGGCCATCGGATGCCGATGCGCCATCCTCCCGCTCCACACCATCGACCATCCGCGTCGAGGATACCGGAGTCGGGCCGACCGCGCAGATTCGGGACATTTTCGACCCCGCGCGTGTTTTGCGTTCAGGGTGAGGGGACCACCGTGTCCCGAACGACGCCCGACAGGCGCGCACCCTCCCACGCGATTGCGCGCTCGACGACCGCGGCCGGCTCGACCACCACACCGCTCCCCAGCTGAACGTACGGCCCGATCCGCGCGCCCGCCCCGACCGTCACATCGGGCCCGATCCACACCGGCTCGACGATCTCGGCCGAGGGGTCGATCAACGCCGTCTGTGACACACCCCGAAGGGGGTGCTCGGCGTGGGGCAGGTGCGCCTTGCCATCGAGCACGTTCGCCACCCCTTGAAGATAGCGCTGCGGCGTGGAGTGCTCCCACCAGTAGTCCTCGCTGACCACACCGTGCAGACCGCGACCCTCGTGGAAGAGCTGGCGATACGCGGTCCGCACGACGCACTGCTCGCCCTGCGGTGGAATCCGGTCCAGGAAGCGTGGCTCGAAGACGTGAATCCCGGTGAACATCAGGGGCTCAGACGTGGGTTGAGCGCTCGGATCGGCGTCCGGAATCCCCTGCAGGAGCCGGACCACCCGTCCATCGTCGTCGAGCTGCAGGCTCCCCCACGTGGTGGCATCGGGGTCCGGACGCAGCACCATCGTCGCCTCCGCACCGCTGTCCCGATGCTTCGCGATCAACGAGCGAAGGTCGAAGTCGACCATGATCTTCCCGTTCACCACCACGATGGGCGCCCCATCGCCTCCATCGATCAGCGCCCGAGCTTCTCGAAGCCCCCCTCCGGTTCCCAGAATCATCCCCTCCTCGTGCGAGAAGTGCACCCGCGCGCCAATCTGCGAACCGTCGCCAAGCTCGGCTTCGATCTGCTCGCCGAGGTGATGCAGGTTGACGGTCACATCTTGCACGCCGTGATGTGCGAGCCACCGCGCGGACCAGCGCACCAGCGGGGTGCCGCAGATGGGAAGCATCGGCTTAGGGCGCTGCTGCGATAGAGCCCCAAGTCGCGTACCGAATCCGGCGGCGAGGATCATGGCGCGTGGTGCCGTCACCGGATCGGTGTGCCTCATCGACCCCGCACGACGCAAGCAACCGTCCCATCGGACGGAACGCTTGGAGCACACCTCAGTGCGCCCAGAGCAGGGACTCGAGCATCAGCGTGGTGCCCGCGAGGGCCAGGGCCATGACCACGATCACCACGAGGCCGCGCAGGAAGGCTGCGCGCTGCGCCTGCGTCACGGCCAACTCAGCATCGGCACGAGCGTCGTCGGGGTCGATGCGGCCCAGGGCCGCCACCGTGGCTGCGGCCCCTTTGGCGTGCGCGCGCACCATCGTCCACGTCATCAAGGCCAAGAACAAGCCGCCCCCGCCCAGCAACACCCAGCGCATTGCGATCGTCCAGTTGCGTTTCTTCGATGCCATCGCGCCCAGCACCCGCTCGCGGTTGACCAGCGCAACCTCGGGACCGTACGCAGACAGCGGCAGGGTACCCAGCAGGTACTCGCGGCTGGCCCGGACCTGTTTGGGCGTCAGCTCGATGTCCTCGACCGCAGCCCAGACTTTCTGCTCAAGCTCGGCGTCATAGTGGGCCTCGACCCGAGGGGCATTGAGGCCCGAGCGCTGAAGCGCTACGAGGGGTTGCAGCGACGCGCGAGACCCGGCGTCGCCATCGACCACCTGGACCCGAGCGAGCGCCGTGCTCTCCCCAGGCGCATGGGGGGCGGGATAGGCCTCGAACTGAAGGACACCGGGGGCAACGCTTGAAAGCGTCCACGGGCGGGGTTCCTCACCGACCCTCAGGGGCGGGGTGACCGTGGAGATCCAGGCCCCGGTCGGGCCGTGCACGTCCACGAACACCGGGCGCTTGCGCCGAAGCGACTCGAGGCTGAGCTCGACCGAGGGCTCGAGCGGCGTGACCGCGTGCGCGCTCGGACGCAGCACCACACCACCGGCGAAACTCACCATGCGAACCATGCGTTGGTGCAGCGGCGTGCCGTCGCTGCCCAGGACCCGCACCTGAACCCGCAACACGGCCGAGGAGAGCAAGCCGCGGACCGGCAGCACTCCCCAAGGATCGACCGCACCGCGCGCCAGCACCGGGGTGGCTCCCTCGCCGGCCTTGCTTCCCCCAAAAGCACCGCTGACCAGCGCGACCTCGATCTCGCCAACCCACGGCGTGCCGCCCGGCTTGGTGACCCGGACGTACAGCGTGTTGTCGAACTCCGACAGCAGGCGCCCGTGCGGCCGAACCACGATGCGCGCTCCGGGAGGCTGTGGCTCCGAGTCGTCCCCGTGCTGCAGCGTGGACCCGGCGACCATCGGCTTGGGCTCGATGCTCGGAAGCGTCTCCTCGAGGACGACCTCGACCGACTCGTGCATCGGCTCCATGCCCTCGCCGCTTGCCGATCGAAGCGCCACATGCAGAGACGCAGGGCCCGGCTCCAGGGCAGGAGCGGTCACGGTCGCTTGCATGATCCCATCGGTCCGCGCCGAGAGCAGCGCCCCGAGTTCGAGCCGCTGCCCGAGCAGAGCACGCG
>CAYGTG010000152.1:0-11511 GCA_964352485.1 uncultured Nannocystaceae bacterium
CACCACTCCCTGTGACACCCATGCCTCGGTGAACATCGGATCGGTTGCGTTGGCTCGCTCATACGAACGCAGCGCACCATCCAGGTCGCCACCCTGCTCTCGATAGACACCCACCTGGTGGTGGATGCGCGCGTCATCCCCGATCACGCCGAGCACGTCGTCGAGCACCTGCGCGGCATCGAGCGGGCGCCCTCGAAGCAGCTGAATCTGCGCGTAGGCTGCTGCTCGAGTCAGCGGGTCGGCGCCCTCCAGTGCCACCTCAATGGCCTCGAGCGTCGCCTGCACGGTGGCGGGGTCCGTGGCTGCGATGGCGGACCGCAGAGCTTCGAATCGTTGGCGGAGGTCTGGGCTGCCCATCTCGACGGCGCGCATGGTCGCCCGAGACGGCGAGGCTGTCACCGCGTTGTCACACCCGACGCGTGATAGCGAGCGCCCTGTGTTTTTGCGCCGCTTCGGGGACAAATGCGCACCGGCCCTTGTCACCTGCAGCGTGTAGGATGTGGGACCTCGTGGGAGAGACCCAGACCATGCGCACCCTCGCTCTTTGCTTGATCCTTGGAACTTCAATCGGTTACGCGGGTTGCTCGGTCGACGCTCGCGACAACATGATGGCTCAAACCGGAAGCGCGGGAGCGACGCAGGACTCTGGAATGACCGCCTCGACCTCCGACGATCCCACCGCCAGCTCCTCCACGGGCGTGAGCGATGAGACGAGCACCGGCGCCGGCTCCACCACCCGCGAGGACGACACCGACCCGGTGGGCCCAATCTTGGACGTGGGGCCGGAAGAGACCGGCGGCATCGAGTTGGCCGAGGTGTTTGGACACAGCGGAAACACGCTCTATCGACTCGACCCCGAGACCCTCGACGTCGATGAGGTCGGCAACTTCGAGGGCTGCAATGACGGTTCGCTCATCGACATCGCGCTCGACTCCGACTCCAACATGTTTGGGGTCAGCTACAACTCGCTGTACGAGATCGATCGCGTCTCGGCGCAGTGCACCTTGATCGCGTCCGGCGCCTACCCCACGTCGCTGTCGTTTGTGCCCGAGGGCACGGTCACCGTCGTGGGCGAAGCGCTGGTGGGCTTCCTCGGCAATCGATACGTCCGCATCGATACCGAGGACGGCTCGGTCTCCGACATCGCCATGTTGGCCGATGGCCTCCAGTCCAGCGGCGACGTCGTCTCCGTCAAGAACGGCGGCACTTATCTCACCGTCTTCGGACCCGGATGCGAAGACAACGACTGCATCATCCAGTTCAACCCGAGCAACGGACTGGTGCTCCAGAACTACGGCACCATCCCCTACGACCAGGTGTTCGGCTTGGCGTTTTGGGCGGGCAAAGCCTACGGGTTCGCCCGTGACGGCGAAGTGTTCGAGATCGACTTCACCGGCGATACCGTCACCACGACCCCGATCCCCGTGCCCGATGCACCCCCTGGGCTGGAGTTCTTCGGCGCTGGATCGACGACGTCTGCCCCACCCATTGCGGGCTGACCCAAGCCCTTCGTGCGAGGCCAGACGCGGAGTTCAGCTCCGCTTGCACCACGAACTCGCGCTCGCGCGTGAGCAGAGGCTTGGACGCGGCCCAGAGGCCGTCGGCATCGTCGGAAGCATCTGTGCTTGAATCCCTTGGGCGGGGAACAAGGGGAACGAGGGGAACAAACTGATGCGAAACATGAGCTCTTGAGATCAAGTGCACTCGCAGCGACGATGCTGCTGGGCTGCGGTAGCGACGCATCGACCGACACCAACGCAGCCGATGGCTCCGACGGGCTGACGACGATGTCCGGAACGGCCGGGGAAGGTGGCGCCGAGACCGGCGAGTCCCTCTCCGGAGGCGGCTCGACCAGCGGACCCGCCACGGCAGCCGACACCGGCGCCGACGAGGGTGGCGAGAGCGATCCAGGGCCCATCAAGTTCGATTTCGGGATCATCCCCGACGCTGGCGAGAACGTGGGCGCCTGCCAGCCGGGCGATGGCAACGGCAAGGGCAAGAAGGGCGAGCCCGACTTCTCGTACCTGTGGGCGGCCAACAGTGCCCAAGGCACGATCTCCAAGATCGACACCCAAACCGTCACCGAAGTCGGTCGGTTCCAAACGGGTCCGACAACACTGGGCAGCCCCTCACGGACCTCGGTCAGCCTCTCGGGCGACGTCGCGGTCGCCAACCGCAACGGCGGCATCACCAAGATCTTTGCGCTCGAAGAGGACTGCCAGGACACCAACGGCACACCGGGCATCCAGACCTCGACGGACAACATCGCGCTGGCGTGGGACCAAGAGGAGTGCCGCGCGTGGCACATCCCGTTCAACTACGACAGCCAGCGACCCGTTGCCTGGGCGCCGGGCACCTGGAACTCATCCAGCTGCTCCTGGGAGAACGAGCTGCTGTGGACCGCCGGTCGTGTCGGCCAAGGCACTACCGATGAAGTCATCCTGATCGACGGCGACGCAGGGATCATTCTCGAGACGGTCAGCATTCCCGGACTCAAGCAGGATCCCTACGGACTCTATGGCGCTGCTGTCGATGCGGACGGCAACTTCTGGGCAACGGGATGGGCGAACGGAAACCACATCGTTCGGGTGACCCTCGAGGACATGGAGGTCACCGTCTGGGACGGACCAGACAGCACGGGCAGCACATCGTGGTGGTACGGGATGACCGCGGACGTCGACGGATTCATCTGGAACTGCGGCTCCCGAGCCGCACGCTTCGACCCCGCGACCGAGTCGTGGACCGTGAGCCCGGAGCTGGGCTCATCGTCCGGGTGTATGGCCGACGGAGACCCGGGCGGGCTCCTGTGGATGTCCAACTTTGGAGGCATTCTTGGAGTGGACCGAACCACCTTTGACGTCGTGCACAACTTTTCCACGCCCACCTCCTACGGCGTGAGCATCGACTTCTTCGGCAACGTCTGGGCCGTCAACGGCAATGGCGCACACCGGGTCGATCCCAGCGACGGCACCGTCACCTCATACTCTGGCCTGAGCGGTGCCTATACCTACTCCGACATGACCGGGCACTCGCTGAGCGTCGTGGGCGGCGGAACCCCCAGCGGCTGATCCCGGGTTCTGCATTCCGTATCGAGCGGACAATTTCAGACCGCGCGAAGCAGCACCGACTCGATGATTCCAGCCCGGCCGCTGCTCTTGGGCGGGTCGGGGACCAGAGATCGGACATTGGCGGCCCGCACCCGGCCCCCGCGGACGGACTGCTCGACAAACGCGCTGGTGTTCGCCGCCTGGCCGATCGGAGCGCAGAACAAGCGCGCCTCGAGGTCGGAGAGGGAGCTGAGGAGAGTGTAAGCGTCGTGCGTCGTGCTCATGGCGGTCATCCCGATACGCTTTGGGGTACTGCGAGTTCGGATCCATTTCGGGACATCACGCAATTCCGGGCGGTTGCGGAGGGCCCCCCGGCCGATCGCGGTCATTGGTCAAAGTCCCAACACCCAGATCGTCAGGGAAACGACGATGCGCCGGCCGGCTCAGACCACCGAGCAGCACCCACCTTTAGCCACAGCTCGGCTCCGGCTCCGGTTGGCCTTCCGTCAGGTCGATGGGAACGGCAACGAAAGGCGCCACCTGGTCCATGTCGTCGCTGAAGAACAGGTCGATCTCAGCAAAGCCGCAAAGCAACCGGTCGTCGTAGAATCGGAGGTCTAAGAACAGGTCGACCCGTGCCTCGTCAGGCCCGAACGGATGCGACCCGGCAGGAAATGCCAGGTCGACAAATCCAGCCCGGACGGCGTTTTCGTCCACGCCGCTGGGGCCTGAATCCCGCAGTGGCTCCCCCACGGGCTCCCATACCCCCTGATAATTCGCTGGTGCCGCCCACGCCTGGAAGCCATCGCCAAGGCGCTCCGCATAGAGGTGAACATACAGGGGCCCCAGATCCGTCTGTGCCACGAGCAACAGAGGCTCGCGCAACGTGTGGTCGCCGACGTCGCCCCGTGGGTCGAAACCAGCGGGCCACGCATCGTCATCGCTTTCTCCTCCCCGACCCGACCCGCCGTCATCGTCATTGTCACCTGGAAGGTTGCCCGCATCCTGGGCGACACCTCCCATCCCGTTGCCCCCATCAGTGTCCTCCGCGAGGACCGGACCGCAGGCAAGGGTTAGCAGCACAGGCACGGCAACTCGACCTCTCACCTGCCCAGGATAGGAGAATCCGAATCGGGCACAAGACATCTGGGATGCTCTCGCAGCGTTGAGACACCGGGATGGTGGGGTCTTGCAGGCAGGCCTCACGCGTGCCAGCGGACGTGATAGACCGCGCCGTCATCGGTTTCGTCGTAGCGAACGGTCACGTTCTTTCGACCGGCAACGTCCATGACGGATTGAATGCCGACCGCCACGCCCACGCGCCGCAGATCCGGGATACCCGGCCACCCGGTCAGCACAACGGTCGCCCGTCCGGGTGCGTCGATCATGGTCTTGATCTCGCCCACCGAGTGACCCCGTCGGTAGATCACCGGCGTGCGGCTGATAAGCGCGCGGTCTGTCGTGAGCCGGATGAGGATCTTCCACACCGAGCGGAGCGTCTGAGACACGCCCAACCGGACGACCTCGGAGAACAGCGGTCTCAAGTCTCGGTTGGCACTCCGCGCGATGGCGTCGTAGTAGGCATCGACGACCGAGAAGGGAATCCACGCCGCCGGCACTGCCGATTCGAGCACTTGCTGCTGCTCTCGGCTCAGCGAACCGAACGCCTCATCGACGGCCTCGTCCCCCACCACCTGGCGGAACACCTTGTCGGTGCTGAGGTAGAGCGCACCCGAGAGCGCTGGAACGGTCGCATCGGGCACCGCGGGAGTGTACGCGCGACGCTGCTGCCTTCGCGTAGCGCTGGCGGCGCATCAACAGCCGAAGCCTCTGGACCCGGTATCAGCCTCGACGGGTGAGCGCATGGGACGGCTTTGGCCCGGGTTTGGCCCGCAGCCCTCCCCTGCAGCCGCCGATCACCACCCCCTCGAATCGGCGTGGCGGAGCGCCTACAGGTCTGTCCGCAGGGTTTCGCCTTGCGCCAGCGATCGCCTTGTCTCAAGGTGTTGGAGCGTGACGACGCCAGCCAAAGAGCGCCGCAAAGGCCGTTCCACCGCCGGACGGGTGAGCGGGATCCGGTTCGACTGGGATGCCCACGGCGCACAGGGCTATGCCGTCGACGTTCAGGAGCGCAGCCACGAAGACTCCGGCGACCTCATCGCGGCCAAGATCCGACGCGATTGGAGCGAAGAATCTCCCACGGCCGAGTCCCAAGATGAGTCCGAGCCCGAGCCCGCGGCCAAGCGCTGAGGCTTCGGTGGTGCGACCTGGCCCCAAAAGGCAGGTCTACGCCACGCCGATGTCTCGCAGTCGCTCCATCAAGAAATCCAGCGCCAGCACCTCGGGGTCTTCGCTCAGCCTCGCGTCGTTTCGCGGGTGACAGAAGAAGGGCATCGAGTATCGCGAGCGATTCGCATCGCCGGGGGGATTCACGACCCGGTGCGTGGTCGAACGAACCCTGCCACCGGTGAGCAGCTGCAGCATGTCGCCGCTATCGCAGACCATGACGTTGGCCGGGGTCTGCACATCGATCCACTCCCCCTCGCGGGTCATCAGCTGCAGGCCGGGCTCGGTCGCGACCGGCAAGACGGTCATGAGATTGATGTCCTCATGGGCTGCCGCCCGAACGGCACCGGGCTCCACCTCGCGGGGCAGCGGCGGATAGTGGATCACGCGAATGACCGAGTTCCCACCCTGGGTAAAATCCTCGAAGAACCCCTCGGGTTTCCCGAGATACGCGCCGACGCTGGTCAGCAGCGTGGTTGCCACGCGATCGAGCTCATCGAACAGCGCGTTGAACGTGGGAGCGAACTCCGGCAGCTCGGCCGGCTCTACGTTGGCGACCACGTCCCCCTGGCGGCGGCCGACGTGCCAAAACTCCTTCATGTCGGGCACCGTCTGCCCCTTGGCATGCTCGACTCCAAGGGAGGTATAGCCTCGCTGCCGACCGGTGCTGGTGTCCTCGTAACGTTGTTTGGCACCGGCAGGCAGCTCGAACAGCGCCCGAGCCTGTGCGTAGGCGCGGCTCAGCAGCGGCTCGGGAACCTCGTGTTCCGTGATCGCGACGAACCCAAACGTCTCAAGCGCCTGGCCGAGGGTGTGCACGGCCGCTGCGCTGCGGGTTGCGGGCGCCAGGTCATGGAGGCTGATCACCGGGATCGTCGCGTCTGCCATCGGGCGGAGGTTTCGCCTGCCGGAGGGGACCGGTCAAGTCGCCTACGTCTGCTACAGTATGCGAGTGCGACCTACCCGCAACTCCAGAGGGCAGCTCGAAGACCACGGTCAGCGCGAAGTCGAGCTCCCCTCGGAGTCCGAGACCCCCGCCGGCTGGGTGCGCTCGGACGGGACCCTGGAGGGCTACGCCCCCTCTGCAGACGTTGTGTTCGACAACAGCGGGCGCCCACAAGGGCTCACGATGCAGCCCCTGCGCGGCCACGCCGCCGTCACCACCATCCTGCGGTTTTTCAACCTCAGCGCCCTCAATCGCAAGGGTGCCCTGGCGCCTGAAAAGCAGGTCGAGCATCGGCACCTCCAGGTCCAGCTGCAAGATGGGGCCAGCCACCGCGGTCTGCGCGACTGGATGCGACTGCCGGTCAGCGTCGAGGTGCTCGTCGGGCCTCGGCAGAGCCCAGGAGTCATGAAAGACCTCGGCGCCGGCGGACTGCGGCTCGAAGAGGTCGACGGCCGATTCATGGTCGGCACCCGCATCGGCGTGTTGATGCCTCTGGTGTTGGGTCAGCGTCGTGGAACGATCGTCTTCACGACCCGGGTCGCTTGGTCCAACGCCATGCGAAAGACCCTTGGCCTCGAGTTCACGGCCGCCCCGAGCTGGCACCAGCGGTAGGCTCAGCAGCCGCCGGCTTGACCGCAGTCAAAGCCTTCGTCGAACTGTCCCCGGATCGTAGGGTTCGGTGACTCGAGGAACTCGAACACGTCGCGGGTGAGCAGCTGATCCCCGAGCTCGGCGTGTTCCTCCGCCAGCTCCCGCACGACGATCGCCGGATTGGCGGTCAGGTGAAGCGCACGCTCTACGTACTCGAGTTCTCCTTCGTCGATCTTGGCGCCGTCGAACCACCCGCTGCCATCGAGACCGTCGCGGTACTCCTCGTAGAGTTCGACCTCCACGGAGTCGCTGTCGCCATCGATCAGCGCCATCGAGTACATGTGCCCGAGCAGGCTGACGCGGTCGTCCGACGATGAGCCCTGGAACTGACGCTCCATGCATCGCCGGGTGTCTGCCAGGCTGTCGGCCTCGGCCCAGGCACCCACCATCTGTGCTTGGCGAACGACCTCGTCCTCGGGCAGCAGGAGCCAGGTCTGCTCGTCGAGCGCGTACGGCTTGGCCAGGAAGGCCACGAAGAGGTCTTTCTCCTCCTGCGCGATCTCTCCGTCACGCCAGGCCATCGCGGCCATCGCTCGAAATGCGCAGTCGCGATCCTCGGCCTCGACCATGTACGTTCCGGCCTCCAGCATCACGTCGGTGAGCCAACGCTTGGACACCATCTGCATGGCTCGGCCACGGCGGTACGTGACGGCAGCGTCGAAGCCCGCCGACACGACCACGGAGGCGCCGAGCGTGGCCCACCCGAGAACCGTGCGGCCGAGACCGCGCGCCGTGCTCTCGAGGGCCGCCTCGGTGAACTGCCGCTGAGCCTCGCGACGGAAGAAGTCGACCACCAGCCCGATCGAGCGGGTGGCGAGCGTGCGCGCCAGCTCGCGGGTGATCGTCACGCCGAAGCGACTGGCGAGCCGCGTGAGCAGCATCGGGACGACGAAGTTGGAGATGAAGATGGCAATGTCCGTGGAGTCGGCGGCCAAGCCATCGCCCAGCAGCAGCATGCTCAGCAGGTAGAGGTTGTCCCCCTCCCGAATGTCCCAGCCATGGACCGCCCCGATCTCGAAGGCCATCTGTGCCTGGAGCTTGAGCTGCAGAAACGTCTCCGCGCTGATCGAAAGCACGGTCCCGGCGATCGGTACCAGGGCCACGAGGCCGGCGCCTGCCCCCACGGCCGCGGATGCGGCGGTGTACTTGCGGATGATGCGACGCACCCTGTCCTCGCGGGTGAGCCCAAAGGGACGGATCCGCCCGTCCTCATCGAGGACCTCGCCGAAGTTCTGGGCGTTGATGACCTCGTAGTCTCGGTGGAGAACGCCGGTCGCCCGAAAGACCGTCGCCATCGCCGCCCCGACCAGGCCGGAGTCGTACAACAGCTCGAGGCTGTGCTCCATGTCCGGCGTGATGCCGCCGATGTCCGAGAGGTCTTGCGCGTCGCCGATGCCGGTCTCGTCGAGCTTGCCTTCGAGAGACGCCTCGGTGAACTGCCCCAGCGGGACCATGTTGGCGGCCATGTAGGCGCCGAGCAGCTCGCCCGTGACCTCGGCCTCCAGCTGCGCCAGCACTTCGACCCCGTCGCGGTAGTGGCCCGGCGGAAGCTTGGCGACGACCTCGCCCGACTCGTCGACCTCGATCGCTGGCGGCTCGAAGTCGCCGTCGGGTAGCTGCTCGATGCGCTCGCTGACGGCATCGAGAGCCCCGAGTTGTTCGTCGGTCAGCTTGTGCTCGAGATAGTTCGCGTGCTCGATCAGCGCGAACAGGGCCTTCTTCGGTTCGTAGCCGAACACGACGTCGTCCTGGAGCTCGAACATTCGCGTGGCGATCTCGACGTCGTCGCCACTCCAGCACAGGGTCGAGCTCGTCGGACAGCTGCCGTCGGCCTTGCCACCCAAGGAGAACGGCTCCTGCTGCGTTGCGGGCTCGGTCTGGGTGCTGCAGCCACTGGCCACCACGCTCAGGCACAACGCAGCGCTCAACAGCCGCTTCGTCGTCGAGATGGAGTCCTGCGTCCGCACCTGCGTATCCTACCTTTAAGCACATTTGCTCACAACGTGCTTTTGGTAGGCCACGGTGGCGCCAGAGGCGCCAGCCATGCACGAGACAGGCCCCACCACGCGGATTGGTCGGGCAGCCGAGCCGGCACGAGCGGTAGGCTTCGCGCTCGCGTGTCTGCCCGTGAACTGATTGCCCTGGGAACCGGATCCCAGGTCCCCTCACGCTATCGAAATCACAACGGCTACCTGCTGCGGTGGGACGACGAAGGCGTGCTCTTCGATCCTGGCGAAGGGACTCAGCGTCAGATGATCTACGCCGGCGTGGCCGTCAGCGCGATCACCCGCGTATGCGTCACCCACTTTCATGGCGATCACTGCCTTGGGCTCGCCGGCATCACGCAGCGGCTGTCACTCGACGCCGTACCGCTTCCGATCCACGTCTACTTTCCGGCGAGTGGACGCAAGTACTTCGACCGGCTGCGCTACGCATCGATCTATCGCGAACGCGCGACGGTGGTGCCCCACCCGATCGACGATCCGACCGAGGGCATCGACATGCCTTCGTTCCGCATGACCGTGGCGGAGCTGGACCACGGCGTGCCCACCCTCGGCTACCGCATCGATGAGCCAGACGGCCGACGCATGCTCCCCGAAGAGCTGGCGAAGCGCGGCGTTGTGGGCCCGGCGATCGGGCAGCTCGCGCGCCAGGGTTCGATCGAGGTCGGCGGTGACACGGTGCGTCTCGAGGACGTTAGCGTGGCCAGGCCAGGGCAGTCGGTAGCGTTCGTCATGGATACCCGGCCGTGCGCGGGGGCTCTCGCGCTCGCGAAGAACGTGGACCTGCTGGTGATCGAATCCACGTATCTGCACGAGGACGTCAAGCTCGCGCACGACCACATGCACATGACCGCGGTGCAGGCGGCCACCATTGGCCGGGACGCGGGCGCGCGGAGGGTCGTGCTGACGCACTTCTCTCAGCGCTATCCCTCGCTGGATCCGTTCATCGAAGAGGCGTCTGCGATCCACCCGGATGTGGTCGCGGTTGTGGATGGTCAGCGGGTGTCGGTGCCCAAGCGTAGAGACGTCTGACGTCTCGCCGCCTTCAGCCGAGCGAACCCGGCTCCAGCGTGAGAGACGACGCGGGCGCGTCAGAGTCTCGAGGCGGAGTCGGCCCCACCTGGCGTTTGGCCCCCCCCGAGGTCTGCTCTAGCCGCCGGCCGCCTCGTACACGCGCACGATCTCCGCGGCGACCAACTCCGGCTGCCTCGTCGGGATCTGATGGTCGGCGTCCTCGACGACCATGTACACGGACTCGGTCGAGAGCGCGGCGAGTTCCGTCTGTGCCGACGTCCACACCTCGTACCGGGCGTCGTTCTCCTCTTGGCTCAAGAAGTCCAGCTGTCTCCACTCACCCGCCACAAGCACGGTCATCGGAAGGTCGCCGAAGTCTTCGTCCAGTGCGTCGACCTCTGCGAAGCTCGTGACGAGGTCCCATTGCTCGAAGTTGTCGCCTTCGACATAGGCCAGGTACTCATCGAGCATCTCGGGCGGGAAGTTCTCCAGGTCGTGGGCGAGCTGCTGGGACTGGCTGGTATCGATCATGACCGCGCCCGCGATCCGCTCAGGGTGAGAATCCCGCAGCATCCGCACGGTGACACCGCCGGCCGAGTGCGCGACAAAGATCGCCGGCTCGGTGATGCCCTCGTAGTCCATCCAGGCGATGAGGTCGTCACGCCAGTCTGCATTCGTTCGGGTGTCTTCGCCCAGGGACGGGCCTGGCGGTATCCCCCGCCGGTTGTAGCGGCACACCGTCGTCTCCACGTCCAACAACACCCTGATGTATGCGGTGCTGTTCGTGTGCGTGCCGCCGCCCAGTCCCTCTTCGAAGATGATCGCGGGGCTGCCCTCGCCCTCGCAATCGACGGTCAGGCCCGGGTCCACCGGTGGCTCGCCGGTCGACGACTCGTCGCCGGTCGACGCGTCGGCGGATTCAGTCTCGGCGACACCGCCAGTCGTCTCCGCCCCCGCATCGCTCGTCTCACCAGAGCTGGTGCTTGAGGTCGTGCCCGACTCGTCGGTCGCTTCGGTCGGTTCTGTGGGCGCGCACGCAGTGGCAGCGTAGCCAAGCAAGAGGATCGCAATTCTTGTGGAGTCCATGGTTCGATTCGTTGTGCGACGTGGTTGAAGCCGTCGATCGACAGCAGTGAAGCGACGGGTTTGGAATCTGTGGGACGCGGGACGCTCAAGCATCGTGCTCCGCGAGCCAGGCCTTGGCCTTTTCGGCGATGTCCAAGCGGGGCAGGCCGGTTTGAAGCCCCTGTGCGGCGGCGATTCTTGCCATCCGCACGGCCCGCTCGTGCTCGCCGGTCTCCTCCAAAGAGACCGCAAGTGCGTAGTGGGCCATCGGCGAAAACCAAGCGACGGTCGGTGGAGCCACCTTCGCGGACCGCACCAACGCAAGCTCCAGCGACGGCAACGCGCGGGCGTGGTCCCCGGTCGAGGCGAACACGAACCCGGCCATGGCGGGGGCGCCCTGCCCGACGTACTCGGCCGACGGCGGGTCGTCGGCCAGGCGCCCTGCCTCGGCGACGGCGGCGTCCTCATCCCCGATGAGCCAAAGGATGTAACACCACAA
>CAYGTG010000153.1:0-11493 GCA_964352485.1 uncultured Nannocystaceae bacterium
GTCCCGACTGACCCGACGACGGACCCGACGGACCCCACCGACCCGACCGATCCGACCGATCCCACCGTGGGCAGCGTCAACGGGCCGCCCCAGCTCGTCGATGTCCGACTGGTCGACCCGACCACCCTCGAGCTTCAGTTCAACGAGGCCATGGGCGCACCGGGCGAAGTCGACCTCGACGCGTTTCGACTCAGCGTCGCGTACTCGAACTACTACGGTGGCAAGTACGACTACGGCTACGGCTACGGCGGAACGACCTACCAATACGTTGAGGCGTTTACCGGCGAACAGGTCTGCGAAGAATACTGCTACTGCGACGACTACTACGACGAGTATTGCGAAGACGAGTACTGCTACGAAAACTGCTACTCGCAGCCTGGACCCGCGATCGACTTCGTATCGATGTCGCAACTCCCCGGAACGCAGCATCGCTGGCTGGCGCGCCTCACCACCCCGATCAACGGTGCCTGCGGCCGGGTCCGAGATATCCAGAACCAGTCCGACGAGGGCGGGATGTTCCTGCACTACTCGAACAACAGCTTTCCAGGGGTCGTCGATGCCCAAGGGGAGGCCCTCGCCCCCATCGCCGAACACTGGGTCCTCGCACCCGGCCAAAACTTCATCTCCCGCTCGGGCTACTTCGACGCGATGGACCCGTTCATCCCGATCGACTGCCCGTTCTAGGGGCCGTTCCCGTTAAGCTACACACAACGCCCATGCTGATCGTCACAGGGACCAAGCGTTCCGGCACATCGATGTGGATGCAGATCCTGACGTCGGCCGGATTTCCGGCCTTCGGAGAAGCGTTTCCCCGCAACTGGGGCGAGACGATCAAGGACGCGAACCCGGATGGCTTCTATGAGTCGATCCTCCGGCAAGGCATCTATTACCGAACCAACCCCCACCCGCGGACCGGGGCCTACTTCTTCCCTGAACAGGTGGAGCGCCACGTCGTCAAGGTGTTCATCCCTGGGCTGGTCCGAACCGATCGCGCGTTCATCGGCTCGGTGGTGGCCACCGTTCGACACTGGCGCGAGTACCACGACTCCCTCGAGCGTCTGTACGCGATGGAGGACGAGGCCCGGGTGGAGAACAAGCCCGACGCGGTGCGTCCGGTTCGCATCCCGCCGGTGTTCGAGTGGTGGTCCGAGAACTTCGCCCTGATTCGCGACATCGTCACCCGACGCTTTCGCGTGCACGTGCAGTCGTACGACGGGCTGCTGTCCAACCACAAGGTCGTCATCGAGAACACCCTCGACTGGCTTGGCGACAAGGACGTGGACGTGGACGCCGCCGTCGCAGCGGTCAAACCCAAGAACCGGACCCAACAGCGTCATGATGACGCCCCCGTGCCCGAAGGCCTGAGCGACAAGGTCATCGACGCGTTCGAGCTTCTGTACCGAACCGTCGACGAACGCAGCGGCCTCGACCCCGCGCTCATCGGCACGCTCAACGAGGCGCACGTGGAAATTGCGCCCCGCATCGCGCAAGCTCAAAAAGCGGTTGCAGATGCTCGTGCCACGCGGCGCCGGACTCCTACACCCGGAACAACGCCACAAGGCAGCCGATGATCCCGCGCGCCGAGCTCCAGCCCGGATCGTCCGAGCCGAGCAGCCCAGCGGAGATCGACGAGCTGCTCACCGCCGTCCCCGAACTGGCCTTCCTCCCCGAGTTCGATGGTTGCGTCCCCTCGATGGACGGATGCGTCGATGCCTCGCACGAGGATGTCGACGCGCGGATGTCCGAGCTTGGCGACGTGACGAGCGCGCTGCATGCATTGGCGAGCACGGCTGTTTCGCAAGCCAACGGCGGCCTGTTGTTCCTCGTGCGCAGCCTGCTTCACTTCATCGAAGTGCAGGCCGTCGCCCCCTCGCAACATCCACTGGTCGTGGCGCTGTACCTACGCGGCTGGGCGCGGTCTCGGAACGAGGCAGAGACCCCGGCAGCCGTCGCTGACGCCATGGATCACTGGCGCTGACACAGGCGGGGTCACCTCGCTCAGTGCTCGCCCGCTCGGGGATGCGCGACACCAAGGCGCTGCATCTTGCGATAGATCGTGGCCCGCGCGATGCCAAGCCTCTTGGCGGCCTTGGTGACATTGCCCCCGGAGGCCTCGAGCGCCCGCTGAATCGCGTGTTTCTCGGCGTCCGCGAGCGAGAGCTTGGGCGTCTCTCCGGGAAGCGCCGTATCGCCACGCACCCCGTTGGAACGATCGACATCTCCGCGGATGTTGTCCGGCAGGCAGTCCTTGGTGATCAGCCCGCCCGAGGCCAGGAGCATCGCGCGGTGAACGACATTCTCGAGCTCCCGGACATTGCCGGGCCACGCGTACCGGTCCACGCAGTCAAACGCCTCGGGCGTGAGGCCCTCGACCGGATGGCCGACGTCCGGACCGAACTTCTCGATCATGTGTGCGACCAGCCTTCGGATGTCGCTTCCCCGTTCGCGCAGCGGGGGGACCAGGATCGGATAGACGATCAGCCGGTAGTACAGATCCTCGCGGAACTCTCCCGAGGCGACCATCTGCTTGAGGTCGCGGTGCGTGGCCGAAATGATGCGAACGTCGGAATGGATTCCGTCGCTTCCGCCCACCCGCATGAACGTTCCGTCCTGAAGCACCCGCAGCAGCCGAACTTGCGCCGCCCCGCTCAGCTCTCCGACCTCGTCGAGAAACAGCGTGCCACCTTGTGCCTGCTCGAAGCGACCCGGGCGGGCAGACGTCGCCCCCGTGAACGCGCCTTTTTCGTGACCGAACAGCTCGCTCTCTTGGAGATGCTCAGGAATGGCGCCGCAGTTGATCGCGACAAACGGTGCGGACGCTCGCGGGCCGGCCCGATGAATCGCGCGGGTGACCAGCTCCTTTCCCGTTCCCGTCTCGCCGCCGACAAACACCGCGATCTTCGAGTTCCGCACCGTCGCGATGTGCTCATACACTTCGCGCATCGCGTCGCAGTCGCCGATGATGTCCGAGAAGCTGATCGAACCGATCGACTGGGCCTTCCGGCTCTCCGGCTCGCTACGCAGGCTGCGCGCGATCTCGTCCACGCTGTGCACGACTTCCGTCATGTCCAGCGGGCGCAGCAGGTAGTCGCTCGCTCCGCACTTGAGCGCACGAACGGCTGCGCGCGCAGAGTCGCGCCGACTGGTGACGATGACCGGCAGCTGCTTCCAGCGCTCGCGAAGCGACTCGAGAAAGGTGAACCCCGACCCGGGCATATCGAGATCGACGAGCACCATTTGCACGGGCCGCACGTCCAAAATCGCCAGCGCCGCGTCTGGATTCGTCGCAGGCGTCACCCGAAACGCCCGATTGTGCCGCCGCAACATGGCGTGCAGCTCCCGAACAGCATTGCCGTCGGCGTCGAGCGTCAGGACCTCAATCGTGGACGACACGGAACCGAAAGTGTCTCACAGCCCGACCCTCGGGGAGCCGTCTCGGTGGGACGGTCCTCCGATGATTGAGACACTGTCTCCCCCGAGATGGCGCAGGCAACGCGGACCCGACCTCTAGGCTTCTGCAGGAGACCGAAAAAGACCAGCGAGACGCCATGTCGGGTTGCACCCCTGGCTGCTAGGGTTCGGTGCCGCATGTTGTCGGGGGAAACGGTTGAGCCAGGCTGGTGGCACGGGAAGAAGGTCGCACACCTCCCCGACGCTGGCGTATTGCTCGTCGCCACCGACCTGCAGGGGAACTGGGGCGACTACTGCGCGCTCAAAGAGCTCTATGCGGCGGAGAAGAGCCAGGGCAATGCGCCGGTCCTCCTCTTTTGCGGAGACATGGTGCACGGACCCAGCGACGAGCTCGCAACGTCCGAGGCTTGGCCACTCTTTCTGGGCACGCTTTACCAAGACCAAAGCGCCGAGGTGGTGCTGGACTTCATGGAGTTCTCCAAGAAGGAACTGGCCGTCGGACTGCTCGGAAACCACGAACACGCCCACATCGGCGGCCCCGTCGTCAGCAAGTTCCACCCCGACGAGGCGGCGGTCCTCAACGCGCGTTTGGGTGAGCGCGCCGATGAGGTCTCCCAGTTCCTCTCGGCCTTCCCGCTCATCGCGACCGCCTCGTGCGGAGCCTCGTTTTGCCACGGAGCACCACGCAGGACCGAGCCCACGCTCGAGGACTTCGAACGCATCGAGTATGCGGGCTTCGACCGGGCCTCCATCACCAGCCTCCACGAGCACACGACCCTGGGCGCGCTGCTGTGGTCGAGACACGCCACCGCTGATCAGGCACGTGCCTTCCGCGAAGCAACATCAGGCACGGAGGACTCCAGAGGGTTCGTCGCATATGGACACGATGTGGTGCGCGAGGGGTACGAGAAGATCGGCGACCAACAGCTCTGCCTGTCCACGTCGTTTGGGCTTCACGACGAGAACAAGACGTATCTGAGGCTCGACCTCTCCAAGCGCTACGGATCGGTTCACGACCTGCGTCTGGGTCATGAGCTGCGTCGCCTGTTTCCTCGATGAACACCCTCGCCGATCTGCAGGCGCTGCTGTGCTTGCGTGGCCTTGCGCTCGAATGAGCCCTCGGTGGTGGGAACCGCGCAGTCCTCGCCTGCGAAAGTTGGAGTTTTCTTCGCAAGATCGCGAAGCCCGTCGCGTCCCCACGCCCGATGCCGCGAACGCAGTGCTCGTCCCCCGACGAAGACAACCAGATGGATGTTCGGCCGCGAACGCTGATCCGCGTGGTCTTCGCTGCGATGGGGCTCATGGCCCTGGGCTGCCCGAGCGACGACACCACGCAGCTCGCCGGCACCAGTGGCACGGTCGAAACCGGAGGCGAGACGGAGGCTCCCGACCCCGCAGGGTCTTCGAGTTCGGGCCTCGAAGGCGACTCCAGCGGTACGCAAGGCGACACCGAGGTCACCTACTACGAGCACATTCGGCCGCTGCTGGCCGAGCACTGCGAGGCGTGCCACACCGCGGGCTCGACCGCCCCGTTCTTACTCGACACCTACCAGAGCGTCGCCGCGATGGCGCCTGCGGTCGCAGCGGTCGTCGAGAACCGGACCATGCCTCCGTTTGCCGTGCGAGCCGACGGGTCTTGCGGTGACTGGGCGGACCCACAGTGGCTCGACGACGAAGAGATCGAGGCCATCGTCAGCTGGGCGCGCGGCGACCTCGCTGCCGGGGAGGATGTCTTCGCGCAGCCCCAAGCGCCCGAGCTGCCACCCCTGGACGGTCGCGGCACGGTCGAGCAGGTCAAGCTCCCCCGCTACGACAGCGCCACCGCTCAAACCACCGACGACTACCGCTGCTTCGGTGTCGAGCTCGGCCTCGAGGACACCCGCTTCCTGACCGGCTACGACGTGCTCCCCGACAACGCCGAGATCGTCCACCACCTGCTCGGCTATCGGATTGTGCCAGAGCGAGGCAACAACGCCGATGTGCTCGTGGAGCTCGAAGCCCAAGATGAACAGCCGGGGTGGAGCTGCTTCGGTTCGGCCGGCGATGGACTGCAAGCCAACGGTGTCCCGGTGGTTTGGGCTCCCGGTGGAGGCGCGCAGAACTTCCCGTTCGAGACCGGCATTCGCTTCGAAGCGGGAGACATCCTAGTCGTGCAGATGCACTACAACGTGTTTGGCGACGCCGGATTCGACGAAACCGCGATCGACATGCAGTGGGCCGAATCCGTGGAGCGAGAGGGCATCCAGGCGCTGTGGGACCGCTTCTACAGCCAAGGACTCCTCCCCGGTGCCGACACGCTCGCCCCCGGACAAGAGGACGTCAAGTACAGCTGGGACATCACCTTCGAGCAGATCCTCTCCTTCCGGGATCTCGACTACCAGTCTGTCGACCTCATGGGCGTCACCCCGCACATGCACAACTTTGCCACGGCGATGGAGGTCGACATCGAAGCCCCTGATGGCGACTTCTGCGTCGCCGACGTGCACAAGTGGGACTTCAACTGGCAGCGAGCCTACTTCTACGAAGCGCCGGTTCAGGTCGGGCGCGATGCTCAGGTCAACGTGACGTGCAGCTACGATACTTCCGGTCGCACCGAGCCCGTCGCGGCAGGGTTGGGCACCGAGGACGAGATGTGCTTGCTCGGGCTGTACTTCGCCGAAACGGAATAGAGCGTTCGACAACAGCCATTGACCCGCACCACCGGCGGTGATTCAGTGCGGGCGCGTGCGAGAGCGAACGAAGCGCATCCTTGGGATCGCGCTCCCCATCATCGGGGGCATGGTCTCCCAGAACGTGCTCAACCTCGTCGACCTCGCAATGGTCTCGACCGAAGGCGACGCAGCCGTCGCAGCGGTCGGCGTGGGAGGCTTCGCAAACTTCCTCGCCTTCTCGTTCCTGACCGGTCTGTCTGCCGGGGTGCAAACCATCGCGGCGCGGCGCAAGGGCGAGGGCCGCGACAGCGAGACCGCCATTCCCCTCAACGCGGCGCTGTTGTGCGGTGTCGTCATCGGCATCCCACTCTCGGTCGGGCTGTACATGCTCGTTCCCTGGTTCTTCCCGCTTCAGAACCCGGACCCCGCGGTCCTCGACGTCGGCGTGCCCTACCTGCAGGCGCGACTGATCGCCATGGTTGCGGTCGCAACAAACTTCTCGTTCCGCGGATACTGGAACGCCGTCGATCTCTCGCGGCTCTACCTCCGCACGCTGCTCGTCATGCACGCGTGCAACATCTTCTTCAACTGGCTGCTGATCTTCGGCAACCTCGGCGCGCCGGAGCTCGGTGCATACGGGGCGGGTGTCTCCAGTGCGATCGCGACGTATATCGGCGCCGCGTTCTACCTGTGGTTGGGTTTTCGCCACGCCCGCGGTGCCGGGTTCCTGCGGGAGCTTCCCGACCGGAAGACATTCCGCAGCATCATCACGCTCGCGCTGCCCAACGGCCTGCAGCAGTTCATGTTTGCCGCTGGCTTCAACGCGCTGTTTTGGATCCTCGGCCACATCGCGCTGGGCGAGGTCGGTCACTCCACGGTCGATGTTGCTGCCGCCAACGCGCTGGTCAACGTCACCCTCGTTGCCCTGCTTCCCGGCATCGCGCTTGGCATCGCCGCGGCGTCGCTCGTGGGGCAGGCGCTCGGGCGCAAAGACCCCGACGATGCCTACGCGTGGGGATGGGACGTGGTGAAGATCGCGGTCTGGGTGATGGGCGGGCTGGGCCTGCCCATGGCCATCGCTCCGGACTTGGTTCTGTCACCGTTCCTACACTCCCCCGAGGCACTCGATGCCGCGCGCTGGCCCATGCGCTTGGCCGGCATCTTCATCACGGTCGATGGCGTCGGGATGGTGCTGATGAACGCCATGCTCGGCGCGGGTGCAAACCGCGCGGTCATGATGGTGTCGATCGGGCTGCAGTGGGGCGTCTTCCTCCCGATCGCCTTCCTGCTCGGACCCATCCTTGGCTTCGGGCTTCTCCCGATATGGAGCGCACAACTTGGGTATCGCGCTCTGACCGCAGTAGCTTTCGCAGTCATGTGGAGGCGAAAAGCTTGGACAAGGATCGAGCTGTGAGCGCGCTCGATGACAAACAAACCATGGATCAGACGCCGATAACGACGTTATAACCGGTGAGTGAAATCCTTGGACGGCGGCGCGCCTCGACCGATTTTGTTGGTCGATGACGAGCCAGGCTTGCTCGAAGCGACGCGGAAGCGTCTGGAGCATGCTCTGCCTGGGGTGGAGTTCCTCGTGTTCCTCGACGGGAGGGAAGCCCTGCGGGAGACCGAGAACCGGTCGCTGGGCCTGGCGATTCTCGACATCGACATGCCCTCGATGTCCGGGTTCGAGCTGGCCGAAGCACTGCACGCCCGATGGCCGGAACTCCCCGTGTTGTTCCTGACCGGGACCACGACGGAGCGGCTCCCCGAAGACGTCGGCGCGGTCGCTTGGCTGCAAAAACCGGTCCGTGGGCGGGTCTTGATCGACGCCGTCAACGCCCACGTGCTGCGCGACTGAACCCGCCAGTCGGGGATCGGGCCGCGGACTCCATACAACCCCGAGGCACCCTTCGACTGCGACATTCTGTTCTCGTGCTTTGCGGGTCGTTGCACCAACTTCTGCCAGCTGGGAACCTTCAGCTGCGGCCCCGTCGAGGACTGTCTGGACATCGGACACGCGACCCACGGCGTCTGCGACCCGTTCGCTTGAAACGCGCACCCGACCCCAGAATCGTGCTTCAATCAAAGCACGATGCGCGTCTCCGTCTTTGGCTTTGCCCTTTGCGTCCTCACCGCCTGCGGTACCGGTGACACGGAAGAGCCCAACGCACCGCCCGTCGGCGGCGGCAGCGGACCGGTCGGCGGAGGCTCATCTCCGACAACGATCGGGGGCACAGGCGACAATGGCGGAAGCGGCAGCGACAGCGGCGGTACGGCCCTGACCATGGGGCCCACCGCGACCGATGGCGCCGACACCAGCACCGGCCTTGGGATCTATGCGGTGCTCACCGGACGGTTCGCCGACGGCGGCGGCGGCTATGCCCTGCCGATCCAGTGCTCCGTCCGGTTCCATCTGCCTGGCGAGATCAACCCCTCCAACGGCATCGAGACCGCCACCACATTCAGCCGCCCGTTCGTGATCGATGCGTTCCCGCAATCGTTCACGATCATGAGCGACGACATCGGTGATGTCGTCGCACCCGGCGACAGCGGCTTCGTCACCTCCGAGTGTGACGTCGACGGTGACAACTTCTTCGACGACAACGTGGGCGCGTACTTCCCGTCGCTTCCGATGGTCGAGGTCTCGGTGCCGGCGTCGAGTATCGACCTCGCGGTCGGACCGCTGTAGAGCTACAGCAGGCTCAGGTACAGCAAGACGGAGAAGTCGTCGCCATGTTCGCCAGGCTTGGGGCTTGGCGTGAGCGCTTCGCCGGGCAATGGTGGGACGCCCCCGTCGGGCGTTCGCTCTGGAGTCTCGGTCTCGGTCTCGTGGAGTCCGGAAGCGTCGCGTTTCGGCGTCCTCATGTGCTGCCCCTCATCCTGTAGATTGGACGGAAGACGAAGTTCAACGTCCCGTCGAGCGGCTGGAGTTTGCCACCGAGGCACCCTCTGCGTCGTCCCCTTTCGGCGCTCTTCGGTTTACGGCCGAGGCGACCGAGGCTGCATCGGAATGTTCACGACGTTCTTCCCTGGATACAGAACGACGGTGACGTCCACCGAGTAGAATCCCGGCGCCCGGATCCACAGAGATACCGACGTCCGCAGCTGGGGCATGACCATCGGTGGCAGGTGAGCCGGCAAGTAGTTCGCGTCCGGATCGATGCCCGGACAGTCGCTACAAGAGACGACGCTCTTGGGCGGGAGGTCCTGGAAGTCTACGCTCGTCGGCCGAGGCATGGCGTGCAGCACGACGGTCTCGCCACAGCCGCGCGGAAGCCTCACGCGTCCCGAATAGCGCGGGCCGAGGAGCAGAGCCTCGTCCGCGCCCTCGGGCACCTCGACGAGACCTGCTGCGGGGAGCACTCGCCCCGCGGCCCGCAGTTCGTGATGGCGAAGTTGGGGCAGCGGCATGCCCACCACCCGCACGCGACACACCGGCGGAGACGGTGCAAACCACAGCCATCCCACCAACCAAGGGACCCAAGACATACGACCTGAAAGCTAAGGCTCGTACGGTAACACCACCTGCAGCACGATGGCAGATGGCGACTGTCTGTTGTTCGGTGGCAGGTTCGGGCGATACTCCGGGTTGGTGAGTTCCGAGCGCCATACGGACCCCGTGCGAGACGCCCCGCGCTACGAGCGGGTGGCCGAACTCGCGCGAGGCGGAATGGCGGTCCTCGAGCTCGCGCGCACGGTCGGCGCGCACGGCTTCGAGAAGTACGTCGCGGTGAAGCGCATTGCGCCGAAGTGGTCCGATGATCCGGAGTTCATCTCGATGTTCTTGGACGAGGCCCGCTTGGCTGCTGTCCTCGACCATCCCAACGTCGTCCGCGTGCACGATCTGGGACACGACGCACGCGGCCCGTTCTTCGTCATGGACTACATCCACGGCGAAGACTTGGTTGCCCTTCGCGCAGCCGTGGGTGGACCCCTTCCGATCGAGCATGCGTTATCGATCGGATTCGCCGCCGCGACCGGTCTCCACCATGCGCATACCCGCCGCGACTTCGAGGGCAGTGAACTCAAGCTGGTCCACCGTGATGTCAGTCCTTCGAACGTACTGGTGACCTACGATGGTGGTGTCAAGCTCGTGGACTTCGGGATCGCAAAGGCGACGCGCCAGGACGGTACCCGCCCCAGCGTCCGCAAGGGAAAGATCGGGTACATGTCGCCCGAGCAATGCAAGGGCTCGCCGCTCGACGGCCGCACCGATATCTTCGCCCTGGGCATCGTGCTTTGGGAGCTGCTGACAGGCGCACGACTCTTCGGCGGCGGCGACAACGAATTCGCGGCGATGAACAGCATCGTCAATCACGATGCTCCCTCGCTACGCGAGGCGAACGGTGACGTCCCGCAGGTCGTCGCCGACGTCGTTCACAAGGCCCTCGCGCGCAAACGCGAGGACCGGTTCGAGGACGCACGGGCCATGGCGCTGGCGCTCGAGCACGCCGCTGAGGCGGCAGGTCTTCGTCCGACCGCCGATGGCCTGGCGGAGTTCATGGCTGAGGTCTTCGGGCGCCGGCCCTACCCGTGGGAGTCACCCGCGCCTGCGCACGTCGCAGAACCGGCACAACAGGCGACGGACGCCACCCGCGCCATTGCGGCCAATCCAAGTCCGGCTGCGCCGGGACCCTCCCGTCGCTGGGTGCCGTGGACGATCGCCGGCGGCGGTCTCGCGTTGGCGGCCGCGCTGGGCGTGTGGGTGCAGGCCTCCGCGAAACCGGGGACCCAGGCGGCCGCGGAGTCGCCCACGCAGACGTCCGTTTCGGCCGAACGTCTGCCGTCGAACGAGGTCCAGGCTCCGGCGCCCCCGTCGGAGCCCGAGCCCGAGCCCGCACCCGAGCCCGAGCCGGTCGAGGCACCATCCGACGGGCCCGCGAATTCAGCCCCAGCCAAGCCGGCGCGGCAACGCCCGCGTCCCAAGCCCAAGCCCAAGCCCAAGACCAAGCCTCGCGAGCCGAAGCCGTCGGTCCCCGCGGTGGCGTTCGACCCTGACGGACTCGGACCCGTTCGGACGGTATTGAAGTGACCGGCCTGCTCCTGACGCTCCTGCTGGGCTTTGCCCCTGCGCCGACCGATGCCGCCGCAACGTCCGCCGACTCGGCGTATGCCGCCGGCGACTACGACGACGCAGCCGAACGGTTTGGTGCGCTCTACCAGCAGACCAAAGACCCCGCACACAAGTACGTGCAGGCCCAGGCACTGCGCCTCGCGGGTCGAGATGCCGAAGCGGCGGATGCGTACGAGGCGTTCATCACCGGGGCGGATCTGCTGCTTCCGACGCTCGACGAGGAGACGCAAGCCAAGCTCACCCTCATGATCGGGAACGCGGAAGTCCAGGCCCGCGGCTGCCGTGAACGCTCCGAGCCCGAGCCCGAGCCCGAACCCGAGCCCGAGCCTGAACCCGAACCCGAGCCCGAGACAGCGC
>CAYGTG010000154.1:0-2862 GCA_964352485.1 uncultured Nannocystaceae bacterium
CGTACATCGCCATGGAGCTGATGGACCCCGAGTCGTTCCAGGCTTGGGCAGCCTCGGCTACGCCGCTCGAGCTGCTCGCCGCGCTGAGCCGGGTTGCCGCCGGCATCGAGGCGGCGCACCTCGCCGGCCTGGTACATGGCGACATCAAGCCCAGCAACATTCTCCGCTCATCCCGTGGAGAGGCAAAGCTCTCAGACTTCGGGGTGGCCCGGCTGCATGAGGACGCCGAGGCCGTGCTTGCGGGGACCCGGGCGTTCATGGCGCCCGAGCTCTTCGAGGGGATCGCGGCGGGTCCGGCCAGCGATCAGTATGCGTTTTGCGTCACCGCCTGGCAGCTGTTCCACGGAGAGCACCCCTGGACACTGCGGGCCTCGCAAGCGTCGACGTTCGGTGGAGCGGCTGCCGGTGGAGCGGCTGCAGGCCAGACTCCAAATCGCGACAGCAGCGGGGACTCGACGGGGAAGCCGCTGTCACCGCTCGAGGGACCGCCGCCTTGGTCCGCCAGCGGTCTGCCGCGACAGGCTCGCGACGCGTTCATCCGCGGGCTGGACCCCGACCCCCAGCGTCGCTGGCCTTCGATGCGTGCGCTCCAGGCCGCGCTGCAAGTCCGCCCCAGGCGCACGCGCTGGGTCGCCCTCGCCCTGCCCGCGGCCGCGCTCGCGGTCACCGGCGGCCTGGTCGCGAGCTCCGGAACGAACACAGTGTGCGCCGAGGCAGGCACGTCCGCAGGCGAAGCGTGGACGTCCGCGGATCGCGATGCGGTGGGCGACGCCCTCGACGCAGAGGGCTACGCCCACTTGCGCTCTCGCGCACTCACGGAGCTCGACACCTGGGCCACGCGTTGGTCCGAAGAGACCATGGCCTCGTGTCGCGCGACCTTGGTCGAACGCTCGCAGTCTCCCGATCTCCAGGACCTCCGGGGCGCTTGTTATCGCGACACGCTCGCCGGCTTCGAGGCCGCGATCGACGTCCTGTCCGTCCCGCAGGAAGACACGCTGCGTCACGCCCACGAGGTCTTGGCCGGGCTGCCCGACCTCCGCCCGTGCTCGGACGTCTCCGCGCTGAAGGCCGAGCCCGTGGTCGCCCCAGAGCTTCGGGCGTTGGCGGACCGCAGCCGCGCGGGCATCCGGCGCGCCGAGGTCCTGCGCCGCGCCGGAGCCGTGACGCAAGCCCTCGAACTGCTGGGCACCGTGGACGCCGAACTTCACGAGACCGGCCTGTGGAGACTTCAGATGCGCGCGCTGGTGGCCCGCGCCGAAGTGCACGCCACCATGAGCGCACACCTCATCGCCCTCGAGCACGCCCGCGCGGCGCTCGGGCTGGCGCTCACCCACGACGACAACGCGGTCCTCGACGATGCGCTCGTGCTTCTGGTCAGCCTGCTCGGCCACGAACTCTCGTCCCCGGCGGAGGCCGACGTCTACGCAACGATGCTGCAGGCGCGGACCCAGCGAGAGGACATCGAGGCCGGAGGCCTCGGTGCCGCGATCGCCTCGCTGGGGCTCTACCAGGTCGGCCTTGGGCACTATGACGACGGCATCGCAATGCTCGAGCGGGCGCTGCAGGTGCGGGCTCCATCCCGCGGGGAGGACCTCGAGTGCACCTCGATCCTCACCGCGTTGGCGATGGCGATGGGGTACGCCAATCGCACGCAAGACGCGATGGCGACCTACCAGCGAGCCCTTGCCATTCGCCGCGAGCTCCTCGGCGAGGACCATCCTTTGATCGCGCACACCCTCCACGGGATTGCGCTGCAGCAGCGCCACCAGGGGGACTACGAGGATGCGCTCACCACCGTGGCACAGGCGCGTCGCATCCTCGACAAGGCCGCGCCGGACGATCACGCGAACCTCAGCGCGAACGCCTACAACCGGGCTCAAGCCTTGGCCAAGCTCGGCCGTCACGATCAGGCGCGCACCGCCTATGAGGAGTCGCTGCGGTACGCCAAGCTGGGGAATCCGGGTCCATCCCGCAACATCGCCACGCTGCAGATGAGCTTGGCCAGGCTGTACGCCGAGGAGTTCGAGTTGTACGAGGACGCCGCAGCGCTGGCCCAGGAGGCGCTGCGCATGCACATCGAGGTGCTTGGGGAGGAGCACCCGGACCTCGTCATCGCTCGCGCCCGCTACGGCCAGATCCTTGGCCGCGCGGGCCGGCTCGAGGCCGCCCGCAGCGAGATCATGCGCGCCCTGGTGCTGGGTACCGAACGACTCGGGCCCGAGCACCCCGACACGATCTACGCGCGGCTCATCCTCGCGAGATTCGAGCTGCGCGCGGAATCGTTTGCCGCGGCAGAGGCCGCCGGCGCCGACACCGTGGCCGCGCTCGAGGGGCTCACAGACCCTCCGCCGGGCATGTTGGCCGCCGCGCAGGGCGTGGTCCAAGAGGCTCGGAAGGCGCAAGGACTCCCCCGGCTCGATTGAGGGCCCCGTGCCGACGCATCGCCCCGGCGCTTCCCGGCTGTGCGCCCGATCACGGCGAGACGCGGGCCGTTCGCTGGCCTCACAACGGCCGGGCCGGTAAGTCTGCCCGAGCCCATGGCAGACCGCCTCGACATCTCGCAGCGCAAGAAAGACCACCTGGCCCTGTGCTCAGGGCCCAACGTGGCCTTCCGCGACAAGACCACCGGTTTCGAAGACGTGCGGCTGATTCACGACGCGCTGCCGGAGATGCACTTCGACGAGGTCGACAGCACCACGCAGCTGTTGGGCAAGACGCTGAAGGCTCCTTTCATCGTCGCGGCGATGACCGGCGGCACCGATCGGGCGCACAAGGTCAACACCGACATCGCGCGCGCGGCCGATGAGCTGGGGCTGGGCTTCGGCGTCGGGTCGCACCGGGCGATCTTTGAGCCGCCGGACA
>CAYGTG010000154.1:2872-11371 GCA_964352485.1 uncultured Nannocystaceae bacterium
GCCGGACACCACCTGGACGTTCCAGGTCCGCGACGTCGCACCCAACCTCTTGCTGCTGGGCAACCTCGGCGTGCAGCAGGCGGCGTCGATGAGCGCGCAGGAGATTCACGACCTGGTCGGCAACATCGGCGCGGATGCGCTGTGCATCCACCTCAACCCGGCGATGGAAATCGTGCAACCCGGCGGCGATCGAGACTTCCGCAACGGACTGCCGACGCTCGCCCGACTCGCCGAGGAACTGACGATTCCTGTCGTGGCCAAAGAAACCGGCTGTGGACTCTCCCGCGCCGTGGCCAAGAAGATCTTCGACACCGGCGTTCGTACCGTCGACGTCAGTGGATCCGGCGGCACCAGCTGGGTCGCGGTCGAGGCCCACCGCGCGGTCAATGAGGAGGACAAAGCCCTCGCCAACGAATTGTGGGACTGGGGCATCCCGACCGCGGCCTCCGTTGCCCAGTGCGCCGGGATGGGTCTCGATGTCATCGCGACCGGAGGCCTCAAGTCGGGCACCGACGTCGCGAAGGCCGTCGCTTTGGGTGCGAGTGCTGGCGGGATCGCGGCGGCCGTCCTGCGGGCGCAAAAGGCCGGAGGCTATGAGGGCGCCAAGGCCTTCCTTCAGCAAGTCATGCACTCCGTGAGGGCCCACATGCTGTTGACCGGCTCGCGAACCGTGGCCGACCTGCGAAAAGCTCCGAAGATCGTCACGGGCGAGCTGGCGCACTGGATGCCGCAGGGATGACGCCAAGGCCCACGCTGCACCCGCGGGCGACGGCCTGCGGAAAGGTGATCGTCGCTGGCGAGCACTCGGTGGTCTATGGCTATCCGGCCCTCGCGGCCGCGATTCCCTCCTCACTCGAACTGACCGCGACGCCCCATCCGGCGGATGCGGTGGATGCGGTGGATGCGGTGGATGCTCCGGTGCGGCTGAGCATCCCGGCGTGGGACATCGACCTGTCCCTCGCGCCGCAGACCGACCACCCGGTGGCCAAGGCTGCCCTCGAGGTTCTGGGCGTTTGTGATGGGCCGCTGCTCGGGTGGACCATCGAAGGCACCACCACCCTCCCCTCGCGCGCGGGGCTCGGCTCGTCGGCCGCTCTCACCGTCGCGCTGGCTCGGCTGTGCCTGGGACAAGAGGCCCCGGTCGGTTCTGTCGTTGAGGCCTCGCTGGCCGGCGAGCGCGTCTTCCACGGCGAGCCCTCGGGGATCGACTCCGAAGTCGCGGCCCGAGGAGGCCTGATCAGGTACGTCCGAGGGGGCGACGTCGAGGGGATCCCCCTGCGGCACCCGCTCTCGTTGGTGGTCATCCCCTCCGGCCAGCCCCGCAGCACCGCAGATCAGGTGGCCAAGGTTCGGGTTCGACACGACCGATTCACCATGGTGATTCGTCCGGTACTCGACGCCCTTGGCGCCCTCGTCGATCGCTCCATATCCGCCATTCGTACCAATGATCTCGATCACTTGGGCGAGCTCTTCAACATCGCGCACCCGCTGCTGGCCAGCCTCGACGTCTCATCGCCGATCCTCGATGCGTTGTGCGGCGCAGCACGCGACTGCGGCGCGCGCGGGGCCAAGCTGACCGGTGCCGGCGGCGGCGGGTGCATCCTCTGCCTACCCCCAGACGACCCCGCCGCGCTGTGCAGCGCTCTGCGGGACCGTGGGCTCACGCCCCTCCTCATCGATCTGCAGCCATGAAGACCGCGACCGCCACGGCCCACTCCAACATTGCGCTGGTGAAGTACTGGGGAAAACGCGCCGGCGTGGACCCGGCGCTGAACCTGCCCGCGGTTGGTTCGCTGTCGATGACGCTCGACGGCCTTCGGACGGTGACGACCGTGGCCGCCGCCGACTCCGACCGCTTCGTCCTCGATGATGCGGCAGTCTCTGGCAAACCGGAGCAAAAGGTCTACGCCCACCTCGATCGTCTGTGGGCCAGTGCACACGCAACCCCACGTCCCCGGTGCGCGGTGACGTCGATCAACCACCTCCCGACCGCCGCGGGCCTGGCCAGCTCCGCAAGCGGCTTCGCGGCCCTGACCATGGCCGCCGCCGCCGCTTTCGAGCTCGACTTCACCACCGCGCGCCTCTCCGAGTTCTCACGCATGGGGTCGGGAAGCGCCGCGCGGAGCATCTTCGGCGGGTTCGTTCGACTCGATGCCGGCCAGGCCGAGGATGGCCGCGATTGCGTCGCACGGCCGTTGCCTGGCGCCGACGGTTGGCCGCTGAGGCTGGTCGTGGTGCAGACCACACGCGGCGTGAAGCCGGTCGGGTCGACCGAAGGCATGCAAGCCAGCCGGGATACGTCACCCTACTACCAGCCCTGGGTGGAGACCTCGATTCAAGATCTCGATGCGGCCCAAGCCGCCATCGAAGCGCGCGATCTGCCCCGCTTGGGCGCGATTGTCGAACATTCGTGCTTCAAGATGCACGCCTGCATGATGGCGACCGTGCCACCCATCGTGTACTGGAAGCCGGCCTCGCTCGGGGCGATTCACGCCGTGTGGGCCGCCCGCGAAGACGGCGTCCACGGCTTCGTCACGATGGATGCAGGCCCACACGTCAAGGTGCTGTGCCTGGCCGATGATGCCGAAGCGATCGCGACGCGATGCCGCGCCGTACCCGGGGTCGAAGAGGTCACGATCTGCAGGCCCGGTCCGGCCGCACGCGTGGAGGTCTCGGCATGAGCGACATTCCCGTCTCAGCTCCCGGCAAGGCGTTCTTGATCGGTGAGTACGCCGTCCTCGAAGGTGCTCCCGCCCTCGTGGCAGCGCTCGAGGTCCGGGCTGTCGCGCACGCGCCGGCTCAGCCGCAAACGACGAGACCCACCGCGGTCGTTCGCTGCGCCCACGAGCGCGTCAAGACCTACCTGCAAGCGCGGGGCGTCCAAGACATCGGCGCTCCCCCGGTCGTCGAGACCGGCGGGTTTACCATGGGCGCGCGCAAGCTAGGCTTGGGCAGCAGCGCTGCAGTCGCGGCCTCGGTCATCGGCTACCACCTCACCGCGGCGGGTCTCGACCCGTTCGACCCTCAAGTTCGCGAAGACGCGCTCTCGCTGGCTCTGGCCGCCCACGCCGAAGCGCAGGGCGGCACGGGCTCGGGGGCGGATGTCGCGGCCGCGGTGCTGGGAGGCCTGCTCCGATTCCAAGACCGAAAGACCCGCACGGTCGCGATGCCCCAGTGGGCCCATATCGGCTTTGTCGATGCAGGGGCGCCCGCGGTCACCAGTGCGTTCGTCGCGCAGGTGAAAGCTGCAGCCGTGGAACACCCGGGGCCCTACGCCGATGCGATGGGCATCCTCAGCGGCGCGGTCGACCAATTCCTCACCGCATTTCGCGACAGCCCAAACCCGGCCAAGAGCCTCGCGGGGGTCCGAGAGGCCACCCGGCGACACAACGAGGGCCTGCGAGCGCTGGCCAAGATGTCCGGGGCGCCGATCATGACGGATGCCATCGAGCGCATCATCGCCGAGGCCGAGGCGGACGGCTTGGCCGCCAAGCCCAGCGGTGCAGGCGGAGGCGACCTCGTGGTGGTGTTCGCCGCCTCGGGTGCCGACCTGGATCGGTTTGGCGAGCGGCTTCACCGCGAGCACAAGATGGCCCTGCTCTCGGACCTCAAGATTGCGAAGCGCGGGATCCGAGCCGAAGACCGCATTCCGACCAACTCTCGTCTGTCCGGATTCTTCAAGCTCGACATCCAGGCCCGTCGCAAGGCCGTGGCTGAAGCCACCGGGCTCGACATGGCGCGGCTCTCCGATCTCGACGTGGGCGCCCTCGACATGCATCGCGCCAACCACATGATCGAGAACGTCGTCGGCACGCTGGAGCTGCCGCTGGCGATTGCGACCAACTTCAGGATCAACGGCAGGGACTTCCTGGTGCCGATGTGCGTCGAAGAAGCCTCGGTCGTGGCGGCGGCCAGCAACGCCGCAAAGATGATTCGGGCCGGAGGCGGTTTTTCCGCCCACAACGACGCGCCGTGGATGATCGCGCAGGTCCAGCTGATCGCCTCCGGCGACAGCTTCGATGCTCAAGCCGCGGCAGCGTCCGTGCTCGAGCACAAAGACGAGCTGCTCACGATCGCCGACAGTGCGCATCCGCGGCTCGTCGAGCGCGGCGGTGGAGCCCGGGACATCGAGGTCCGCGTGGTCGACCCCGCCATGGTCGTCGTGCATATCCTGGTCGATTGCCGGGACGCCATGGGGGCCAACCTGCTCAACACGGTCGCCGAGACCGTGGCGCCGCGGCTCGAAGCGATCACCGCGTGGACGGCCGGACTCCGCATCCTCAGCAACTTGTCCGATCGCCGGTGCTCACACGTCAGCGCCCGCATCCCTCCCGAAGCCCTGGCGGCCACCGGGTTCACGGGCCCGGAGGTTGTCGATCGCATCGTCTCCGCCAGCCGCTTCGCGGAGCTCGACCCCTACCGGGCGACCACGCACAACAAGGGCATCATGAACGGCGTGGACGCGGTCGTGCTCGCGACGGGCAATGACTGGCGGGCTATGGAAGCCAGCGCGCATGCGTTTGCAGCGACGCGAGGCGCCAAGGGGGGCTACGGTCCGCTCGCGGTCTGGCGCAAGGGTGAGGACGGGTGGCTCGAGGGCTCGATGAGCCTTCCGACCGCCGTAGGCATCGTCGGTGGTGCCACCCGGGTCCATCCCGTGGCACGCCTCGCCCTGGAGATCATCGGCTGCACCAGTGGCCACGAGCTGGGACAAGTCATCGCAGCCGCCGGGCTGGCCAGCAACCTCGCCGCCTGCCGTGCACTGGCGACCGAGGGCATTCAGCGGGGCACATGTCCCTGCACGCTCGCAGCGTCGCGCTGGGAGCCGGTGCCAACGCAGACGAGGTCGAAGGCCTCGCCGACGCGCTGGTCGCCGACGGGGAGATCAAAGCCGAACGCGCAACCGCGCTGTTGGCCAAGCTACGAGCGGCCAGGGGTGGCGGCTCGAAGGAACCTTCCGCGGGCTGAAACGCACCGCGTCACTACGACTGCACTTGGGGAACCACCATGGTCAGCGCTACCGAACCACGACTCTTCGCCGTTCCGCTCGAAACTACCGCCGATGATCAGAGCGAGGGCTTCACCGCGCCTGATGGCGCACCCGCGGGCCCTTGGACGGTGGAGACCGGCTACCGCTGGTGCGAGCGTATGGCCACCAACCACTACGAGAACTTCCCGGTCGCCTCCCGGTTCCTGCCGGCGCACCTGCGACCCCAGGTGTTTGCGATCTACGCCTTCGCGCGCACGGCCGACGACTTCGCCGACGAGCCCCGCTACGAAGGGCGCCGCAACGAGGCGCTCTCGACGTGGGAGCAGCTGCTGGAGTCCTGCTACCACCGCGAAGTCCAGCACCCGGTGTTCATCGCGCTGCGCGACACGGTCCGCCGCCACAACATCCCGATCGGCCCGCTCAAGGCCCTGTTGACCGCGTTCCGCATGGACCTGACCAAGGCCCGCTACGGTTCGCACGCCGAGCGCCTGCACTACTGCAGCCATTCGGCCAACCCGGTCGGTCAGCTGGTGCTCTACGTGCACGGACACCGCGAGCAACAGCTCCATCGCTTCAGCGATGAGATCTGCGCGGCCCTGCAGATCGCCAACTTCCTGCAGGACCTCTCGGTGGACATCCCTCGCGGTCGCTTCTACATCCCCGAGGAAGACCTCCTGCACTTCGGTGTCGCCTACGAGGATCTGATCGCGAAGCGTGACACGCCGGAGTTCCGAGAGCTGATGGCCTACGAGGTTTCACGCACCCGCTCCATGTTCCTGCGCGGGCGTCCGCTGATCCGGCGCGTCTCGCCGGGACTGTCCATGGAGCTCGACGCCACCTGGCGCGGCGGAATGGCCATCCTGGACCGCATCGAGGCGGCGGACTTCAACACACTCGACTTCCGCCCCACCTTGGAGAAGCGCGACATGGCGGGCATCGCCCTTCGCTCGATGTTCTCCTTTGGGCGCCGCTTCTTGCGGGGCGAGGCATAGCGCGATGCAGTCTGTCGCAGCGCTACCGGCCGCGCTTTTCAAGCGCCTGACCACCCGCAGCTCGAGCAACTTCAAGTTCGCGTTTCTCTTTCTGGGTCGCGAGCAGCGGGACGCGCTCTCGCACGTCTACGAGTTCTGCCGCGTCGTCGATGACGTCGTAGACGAGCGCCCCGAAGGCGACGCAGGCACCCAGGGCGCCAAGACCGCGCTGCGCGAATGGAGCACCGAAATCGCTCGAATCTTCGCCGACCCCTACGTCGAAAACGTCGCGCCGCAGTCCGACCTCGGCAAGGCTCTCGCGGCGTCCCGAGCTCACTTCGACTACCCGCGAGAGGCCTTCGACGAAATCATCGCCGGCGTGGAGATGGACCTTCACACCGACCGCTACGCCGATCTCGAGGCCCTTCGGCTGTACTGCTATCGCGTCGCGTCCTGCGTCGGGTTCCTGTGCATCGCGATCTTCGGTGACCGCTCCAAGGCGGCGTACGAGTATGCGGAGCACCTCGGCCTTGCGCTGCAGTACACCAACATCTTGCGGGATATCGCCGAGGACGCCGAGCGCGGCCGGGTCTACATCCCTCAAAGCCTGCTGCATCGGCACGGACTCACCGACGAAGATCTGATCGCGGGCCGCTACGACGGCCGATTCGTCGCCATGGCCAAGGACTTCGCCGACGCTGCCGAGCGAGAGTACCGACGGGCGTGGGAGGCTTTGCGGGGCGCCAACGCTCGCGCGCTCCTGCCGGCGGAGATCATGGGCCGCACCTACTACAAGATCCTGGCCGAGATTCGCGAGCGCAACTACAACGTCTTCACGCGGCGCCCCTCGCTGCGCCGTCGCGACAAGCTCAAGGTGGCCGCCAAGGCCATCGCCCGCAGCTCGCTGGCTGTTGTCGCCTGACTCGGTTCTCGATCGTTGACCAAGAGTCAGATGACCACCCAGGGCAAGGGTCCCATCGTGGTGGCGGGAGCGGGTCTCGCAGGCCTGTCCGCTGCCGTTCGACTGTCTTCTCAGAAGACGCAGCGCGACATCGTTGTGCTGGAAGCCACCGCCAGCGGCGGCGGGCGTTCGCGGTCGTTCGACCACGGCCGCATGGGCTACGAGCTCGACAACGGGCAGCACCTGATGATGGGCTGCTATTTCGAGACGCTCGCATTTCTGCGAACGCTGGGCCAAGACCACAACGTCGAGTTCCAGCGCAACATGTCGGTCGACATGGTGCAGCCCGGCGGCAAGCGGGTTTCCATGCGCTGCCCCGCCCTGCCCGCGCCGTTGCACCTGGGCGCCGGCCTGTTGGGCATGCGGGGCATGGGACTGCTGCACAAGGCTTCCGCCCTGCGCGCGGGGCTGTTGCTGCGCGGAGAGGTTGACCGTCCCGACGACAACGAAACATGCGACGCCTGGCTGCGTCGACTGGGCCAGACCCAGGCGATTCGCAACGCGTTCTGGGAGCCGCTGGTCTGGGCCACGCTCAATGACGATCCCCTGGTGTCTTCGGCGGCCATGTTGATGGCCGTCCTGGAGCGAGCATTCCTGGGAACGCGCGATGCGTCGAGCTTCGGTCTTCCCAAGGTTCCGCTGAGCAAGCTCTACGTGGACCCCTCGGTGCAATACCTCGAGGACCGCGGCGTCTCGGTACGCACCGCATCTCCCCTGCGGAGCATCGAGTGTGGCTCGAATGGCGTGAGCGCGGTGGTGCTGCGCAGCGGCGAACGCATCGAAACCGACACCGTCATCTCTGCCCTCCCGCCCAAGCCGCTGCTTTCAGCCTTGCCCGATACGGTGCTGCGCGACCCTGTCTTCACCGATGTGGCCAAGCTGACCAACTCCCCGATCGTCAACCTGTGGGTCGTGCTCGACCGGACGCTGTGGGACGACGTGCCGTTCTTGGGTCTCATCTCCTCGCCGCTGCACTGGTTGTTCGACCGCAGTCGCATCGAAGGCCTCGATGATCCGGGCCGCGTCCTGGTCAACTGCACCATCTCCGGTGCCCGCGGCATGGTCGACGACCGGCCGCACGTGCTCGTCGAGCTGTTCAGGGCCGAGATGAAGCGCTTCTTCCCCGACCGCGCGTTCGAGGTCTTGGACTCCAAGGTCATCAAGGAGAAGAAGGCGACGATCACCCACGCCGCGGGCACGTATCAGTATCGGCCGGGGACGGTGTCGCCGGTCAACGGGCTGTTCTTGGCTGGCGACTGGGTCCGCACCGGACTACCCGCCACGATCGAGTCCGCGGTTCAGAGTGGACACGATGCGGCCAAGGCCGTGGGCGCACGGGTTTGATCGGCCAGCCGCAGCCCAGGCTCAGTCTTTGCGACTGCCGATCCCCGGGTCATCGCCGAGTGGGCCGGACTGGACGGTGACCGTGATGCCATCTGCCGTCAGCGTCTGCCCCGGTTTGGCAAAGCTTCGGCGAATCACCGCCAGCCCAACCTCGCCCGCGACGGTCGTCAGCGTGCCGGCCTCCGGGCGATCGGCGTGCGCGAGCGCCAGCGGGGCTTCCGGGTCTCCCTCGA
>CAYGTG010000155.1:0-11249 GCA_964352485.1 uncultured Nannocystaceae bacterium
CTGGGTCGCGCTCGTGATACGACCGGCTCACGATCAAGTCGTAGGCCTCGTGGGATTGGGTCTGCGGGAGCGTGTCCGCGACGGCCAACGAGTGGAGCGCCGTGAGCCCAGCGTCTCCGGCGTTCTGTGCTTCGTCGAGAGACCCGATCAGATGACGCTCGAACGCCGGCATGTCTCCGGTCCGCTCGCAGACCTCTGAGAGACGCGTGTGGGTCTCGGACCGTAGGTGGGCAAACTCGCCCGGCGAAGATGCGTCGAGCACGGCCTCGTAGGCAGCTCGCGCTTTCTCAGTGTCGAGTCGGCCTTCGGCGGCGAGACCAGAGCGAAACAGCGCCAGCAGCTTCCGGCCTTTGTCGTTGCCGAACACCTCGCGATCGGCATCACTGCAATCGTGGGCTCCCTGAATGAAGCGTGTCACCGTCGGCAGCGCGTCAGCCTGTTCTCGGGTCAGAGACTCGATGCCCCGGAGCGTCTGCTCCGTTGCCTCGGCTGCGTCATCGAGGCAGCGCAACCGCTGTTCCCCGTGGCCGGCGACTTCTGGGTCGCGGTCCCGAGATGCTCGGCAGGCCTCCAACCGCTGACCGGCCCAACGCTCGACAAGCTGGTCGAGATCGGCCGAAAAGCGCTCAGCGAGCTCCTCGGGATGAGGACGCCCAGAGGCCTTGAGCAGCTCCGTGACGCGCTCGGCTTCCCCCTCGACGATGGCTTCGATGCGGGCCCGTTCGTCCGTGCAAGGCTCGGGCTGGCTGGCCCACACCACCGATGCAATCGCGGCCGCGCCGACGGTGGCCATCCCGCCGCCCGCCATCCAACGACGCCGACGCGCCCCGCTGCGGAGTGCTCGCGCAACGGCTCGGACGTCTTCGAAGCGTGCGTCCGGCCGCGGATGCAGACCCCGAACCAGCACCCGATGTACGAACTCCGGGACGTGGGCAGACCTCGGAGCTGAGACTCGGCCCGCCTCGAGAGCGTCAAGCAGCTCGGCGATCGACTTCGCTTCATAGGCAGGGCATCCATAGAAGGCGACGAAGAAACTCGCACACAGCCCAAACTGATCACTCTTGGCGTCCGCGACCCCGCCGAACTGCTCGAGCGCCATGAAGGCAGGCGTTCCCACGACGCCGCCGGTTTGGGTGAGTGCCCCCGAGCCCGAGTCACCGAGCTCCGGCACCACCTCGGTCGACTTCAGCAGCTCGCAATCAGAGTCGAACGTACGTGCGAGACCGAAGTCCGCAACCCTCAACCGCCCATCCACGCCGACGAGCATGTTGGCTGGCTTCATGTCGCGATGAACGAGGCCCAGGTCGTGGGCAGCCGCGAGCCCCTCGAGCGCCTGGAGGGCGAAGTCGATCAGCGTCTGGGTCCGCTCGCGGGACGGTTCGGGATGGGCTGCGCACCACTGGGCGAGCGTTCCGCCATCGACGTACTCCATCGCGACGAACATCTCGCCATCGTCTTCGCCGACCTCATGCACCGTCACCACGTTGGGATGGTTGAGCTTGGCCAACACCTTCGCCTCACGCGTCATCCGCTCCCGAGCCTCGTCGGTGGCCGCAGTCACGACCTTCACCGCGACCCGCCGATCGAGCTGAGGGTCGTAGGCCTTGTAGACGACGCCCATCGCTCCACGGCCGAGCGTCTCGAGCATCTGGTATCGGCCCAGGCTCGTGATTCCGGTTTTGCCAAACATGCGCGCCTCCAGCGATCCCATCAGGACACGCCCGCCAACGCTGAGCTCGTTTGGGCTCATCAGGGTGCGCCTCCGGGCATCCAGGTCTCGTGCACGTGCAGCCACTGCACCCCATTGGGCGTGGCCTCGCGGTGACGCATCAGCGCGGTGCTCAACCTCGCGGTCTCCGAATCTCGCAACCGATGGGTTTCCACGTACGTCAGGAGCGCGAGGTCGGCATGCGCATGCCGAAGCGCAACTTCGGAGATCTCGATCGACTCGCCGGATTTCCAGCTGCCAAAGGCCCCACGAAGTCCGGTGGAGAGAGCATCGAGCCCGGTCGCCGTACCCCGGGGCGAGACGATCACGAAGCCCGGGTCCATCACGCAGGCGAAACGCTGAAAGCCGCGATCGCGATCGGAGAACTCGCCGTGAAACCACGCCTGGAAGAAGCGGTGCAGGCCGACGATTTCCTCTTCGCACGCGAGGGCGACATCCATCACGCGAAGGATACCGCGTGCGTTCCGGTGCGCACGCGGCCGCGCAACACAGCAGGGCCAAAGGCGCCCATCTGCTCGAGAGCTCGTCGCGAATCTGAAAGAAGACCTTCGTCGACCCTCCAGGGCCACGGGCTCGCTCGGCGTCGCGCTCGCGTGCGGAGGTTGATCCGCCAACGGCTGTGGGGGCTCTGCTCCGGCCGACGCTTCGCGCATCGAGGAGCGTATGAGAGGTGAGCTATTTCAGCGCCGAGTTGATGCCGCTGAGCTGGCTCTGCATGCGCCGCACCCACCGGCCCACCGAGCTGGGCGAGGTCCCAAACTCCGCCTGCAGGCGTTGCAACACTTCGGTGCGGATCCGCATCCGCAGCCGGGCGACCCTCCGGGCCGCGGTCGCTCGATGCACGCTCCACAGCTCGGCCAACGCGTCGATGGAAAGGCGATCGACATAATGCAGCCGCAGTGTTCTTTGGTCTTCGGGGTCCAGGCGGTCGATCGCACCGCGAAACGCGATCCCGAACACCTGGGCGCCCTCGGCATCAAGAAGAGCTCGCTCCTGCTGACTCCAAACCGCGTGAGCACCCTCGAGCTCGACAGATGTGGGCCCTTGCTGAGCGAGCCGAGCGGGATCGTTGTCGCGCTGGCGCAGGACGCGATGGGCAGCTCGTACCGCTGCGACCTTCAACCATCCTCCCAGACCCCCACGCCCCTGATATCCGTTGATCGCAGGTCCACTGCCTTCTCCAACGAACACGATCTCGAGGGTCTTGGAGTACGCCTCGTCTCTGAGTGTCGGAGACAGCTGCATGCGCGTGAGCGCTGTCCCAATCGTTCGGCCGTAGCTACGAACGAGGAGCTCAGCGGCTCCGTCGACGCCTGCACTGCATGCGGTGGCCAAGAACAGATCGTTGGTGTGTTCTGGGGCCGGCGCGGCCTGGCGGAAGCGTTGCGCAAACGCGTCGAATGACAGGTCGAGATCGAATACTCGTTGCGCCTCGCTGAACCTCTCCCTAGCCTCTGCATCGTTGTCGGCGTGAGCACCTGTCCCCCCATCGAAGACCTGCTCGTCGCCGTGCAGCGGGAAACCGTCAGTGTTGCGCTGGTTCGTCATCTCGATGGGTGCGCGGAGTGTCGCGATGCGTTCGATGTGTTGGAGGCAGGCGAAGCGACGGTGGAAGAGGCCTGGGAGCCCCTTGCAATGCGCTACCGGCTTCTGGGTGTCAAGGCGCAGGGCGGGCAAGGTGTGATCTGCTACGCACGCGACGTGCTCCTCGATCGCGAGGTGGCCGTGAAGCTCATCTCGATCGAGGACGCGTCGTCGGACGACCTGCTCGACGAAGCCCGGCGACTGGCGATGTTCTCCCATCCACGGGTGGTCCGGGTCTACGACGCTGGCGTGGACGCTGGCCACGTATTCGTCGTGATGGAGCTGATCGATGGCCTCTCTGCCGACCTGCTTGCGCTCGCCCCGACGTTCTCGAAGAGGGACGCCGTCCGCATTGCTCTGCAGGCGTCCGAAGGGCTCGACGCGATGCATCGCGCGGGCCTGGTCCACGGTGACATTTCCCCTCGCAACATCGTCGTCGGCAGCGATGGTCAGGTGGTCCTCGTCGACCTCGGACTGTCCGGCTCGGGCAAGACGACCGGAGGAACGCCTGGATTCGTCGCGCCCGAGGTGATTCGCACCCAGAGGCGCTCGTCGCTGTCGGACCAGTACGCGCTGGGTCGCGTGCTCGAGTTCCTTCTGTCCGGGGTGTCCACACAAGCACAGGGGGCCCTGCTCGTTGCCCGGCGAGCCTGCGCTCCACAGCCCGCCCGGCGTTTCTCCTCGCTGGCTGTCATGCGCTGGCGGCTGCGCACGGCTTCGGTCCGTCGATGGCTGGTGGCGGGCGCGCTGGGACTGCTGTGCTTGGCCGTGTCCGGAACGACCGAGTCTCCGGCCACCCTCATGACCCAACTCGAGACGGCGGTGCTGGAGCGGGCGGATTCTGGAACGGACCAGGAGACTGCCGCGTTGGTCGCTCAGGCGGAAGCTCTCGCGATTCGCAGCGACGAGCGCAAGTTGATCCTGCGGTCCCACCTGCTCGCGGCGAAGTTCCCCAAGGACGATGCGGCTGGCCGCGAGTCGGTCGCACAGGCCCTCGTCTTGGCGGAGTCGCTCCGCGACGACGAGGCGCGCGCAGACGCCCTCGCGCTGGCCAGCTTCTATTCTGAGACGCCCGGCGACCGGCTCTTTCTTGCGGACTACTCCGCGAGGGTGAATCCGCTGGGGCTCCTCTCGTCGCTGAGTCTGGCGCTCGCGGGCGGCAAACCCAAGGAGCCCGCCGAACCCAACACCGAACTGGCGAAGACCCTCGCGGTCATCCGCACGCTCAGCGCGATCGGGGATCCTGACGTGCCTGTCGAAGCGGTCGATTGTTCGTTCCTCGAGGACCGCCTGGACCGCAGCGGCTGCCTGGCCATCACCGCGGCTGCGCTCGCGGACAAGGAACCAGCACTCGCGATCGACCGAGCCGAGCGCGCCCTCGAGCTGCTCGGAAGCGAACACCCTCGCGACGAGCACTGCATGGCCTACGAGGCGCGTGGCGTGGCGCGACTCGAAGAGAATCCAATTGCGGCCCTGCAGGATCTCGAGGCGGCCGCTGCGTGTTGTTCGGACTGCACCGACTTGGACACCGCCGCCAACGCAGCGGCGCAGGCCTACGCGCTGGTGCGGCTGAACCGGCTCGAAGACGCCGCCGCACTGCTTCCGCGAATCGAACCGCGAGCGAAATCCCTTCAGCCCACCCCCCGGAGGTTCCTCGAACGGACCCGCGCGGCGCTGTGGGCAGAAGCTCGCAGCGGGAAGAACTGATCTTCACTTCGAAGGTCCCAATGCCTCGAAAACACCCGCCACCCAACCCAGATGGCCAGGCGGTGCTCCTGTCGCCCGTCGCGTGCCCAAGGTCTGTGCGGTGATGTTTTCGGTCTTGTTGGTGATGTGCAAAGATCACGCAGTGGGGTTTTCAAATCGAATCCAGGCCAACACCCGACGAGGGATCGTAGCGATGTTCTTCGTCGGCTGCGGCGACCCATCCGAGGATGGAGAAGGGCCAGCGACCGACTCAACCAGCACGACCGACCCCACGCAAAGCGATGGCACGCAGCCGATCCCGCCAGCGGACTCTTCGACCGGTTCAACCACCAACGACGCAGACTCCGAGGACACCGGTTCGTCGACGACCGGCACCAACAGTGGTACCGGTATCGGGCCCGCGACCGACTCCGGTACCGACACCGACTCCGAGCCGCCGCCACGGCTGCCGGCCGTGGAGTGGTGTGATCCCGCGGCGAGCCCTGTATGGCAAACCACGACCGGCGGGGGAAGCGATGCCGGAGCGTACGTCGCGTACGCCTGCACCCAGGCATGTCGCAGCATCGACGGTTGCACGTTCGCCGACGGTGGATTCACGTCCGGCTATTTCGTCGTGGACCAAATGGGCGGCGCACTGCGCTGGCAGACCGGAAGCGACATGCTGTTCATGCACAATGGCGGGACTGGCACCAGCTATCCGGCCGGGGAACTCGTCGACCAGGTCCTCAGCGGCGGCCACGGGATTGCGATGGCCCGCTGGGAGGCAGGCTCATCCGTTGACGGGGCGAATATGGGCTGGGCCACGCGCCCGGACGAAGCGGCCACCGACTTCGTTCGACTGACCGCACGCATCGCCAGCGTCATCGACTGGGTTGAACGTGAACTGGCGGAAGGTACCTACGGAACTGCCGCGTGCAGCGCGGGGTCCTACGTGACCTTCGCCGCCCAGGTCTGGCACGACCTGGGCGAGCGCTTGGACTACCAACTCTTCGTCGGGGGCCCACCGTTCGCCAATCTCGCCCGCGGCTGCGGCTCTGATCCGAAACCGGCAGGGCGCTGCAGCAACGACCCCACGGCGACCTGCAGCGACGACAACGACTGCGGTGCCGGACCCCTGGCAATCTGCTCCACCTACCTCAACAACGAGCAGGGCCCACTCGCAGAGATGGTGGACTCCGCCCACCGCAGCGAGCCCGATTGTGATGAAGCGAACGCCAACGAGGCATGGGAGGCCAGCGACTTGTTGGCCCCGTCGGGCAACTTCACGCTCTCGCATCCGGTCGACTTCGTGATGAACATGGGGCCGGGCCTCGGTGACCCGCGGATCGGGGCCTTTGCCAATGCTTGGGACGTAGCGCAGAGTCTCTCAGGCGACGAAGTCGGCTGGCATCAGTTCCCGGGAGCTCACTGCGATGCTTTCAGCGGCTCGGCCGCGTGGCCGATGCTCGAAGCCGGAATGGGGTGGTGAGCCACCCAGGCTGCAGAAGCGGGTGACCTCGCGGCCGCCCGGCGGATGAGCCGCCGACGACATTTCGGTCACTAACGTTATTTCGGTCGGCCCGTCGACGAAATGTCGCCAATACGAAGTGCCGGTCGGAAATTTCATATTCGTATCAAACCCCTACGACATGGCCCGGAGTCTGCAACGATGCGCCGGTATGACGCGGCTGCCAACGACCCCCTCGCTTCTGACCATCGCTGCTTCCCTTTCGCTGGGCATCCTCAGCGCGTGCGCGGGCACGCCCGCAACCACCACCACCACCGCCACGCCCTCCCCGGCGGCCGCCAACGACACCGCTGCGCCGATGTCAGCGGTGCGACCTGGCCAGGCCAAGCCCAACGAGTTCTGGTGGCCGGACTCCCTGAACCTCGACCCACTTCGTCAAAACGAAGCCCGGTCCAACCCTCTGGGCGCCGACTTCGACTACGCGAAGGAGTTCGCCTCGCTCGATCTCGCCGCGGTCAAGACGGACATCGACAAGGTGCTCACCACCTCGCAAGACTGGTGGCCCGCCGACTACGGCAACTACGGTCCGTTGTTCATTCGCATCCCGTCCCACAGCGCGGCCACCTATCGCCTGACCGATCGTCCCGGCCGTGCCAACGGACGCCAGCAGCGGTTCGAGCCGCTCAACAGCTGGCCTGACAACACCAACCTCGACAAAGCTCGGCGGCTGCTGTGGCCGGTGAAGAAAAAGTACGGCCACAAGATCTCTTGGGCCGACCTGATGGTGCTCACCGGGAACGTTGCGATGGAGTCGATGGGCTTCAAGACCCTGGGTTTTGCTGGAGGACGCGAGGACGAGTGGTCGCCGGAGTTGGTCTACTGGGGGCCAGAAGAGAAGATGCTGGGCGACAAGCGCTACCACGGCGACCGCGAGCTGAAGAAGCCGCTGGGCGCCGTGCAGATGGGGCTGATCTACGTGAACCCCGAGGGCCCGAACGGCAAGCCAGACCCGCTTGCCGCCGCCAAGGACATTCGCGAGACCTTCGCCCGAATGGCGATGAACGACGAGGAGACCGTCGCGCTGATCGCCGGCGGACACTCGTTTGGCAAGGCCCACGGTGCGCACAAACCTGCGGAGTGCGTGGGTGCCGAGCCCGCAGCCGAGGGCGTCGCAGAGCAAGGCATGGGCTGGAAGAACAAGTGCGGCAAGGGCAACGCCGAAGACACGGTGACCAGCGGACTGGAGGGTGCGTGGACCATGACGCCCGTGCAGTGGAGCACCCAGTATCTCGACAACTTGTTCGGGTTCGAATGGGAGCTGATCGAAGGCCCTGGCGGGGCAAAGCAGTGGCAACCCAAAGACGGCAAGGCGTCGGAGATGGTCCCGGACGCTCACGACGAATCCAAGCGGCACGCCCCGATGATGCTCACCACCGACCTCTCGCTGAAGGTCGACCCGGAGTATCGCAAGATCGCCATGCGCTTTCGAGAGCACCCCGAGGAGTTCGAGCTCGCGTTCGCCAAAGCGTGGTTCAAGCTCACCCACCGCGACATGGGTCCGCGCGCTCGCTACCTGGGATCGGAAGTGCCCAAGGAAGTGATGCCGTGGATGGACCCGGTTCCCGAGGTCGACCACCCGCTGATCGGAGCCGGCGACGTCGCCAAGCTCAAGAAGAACGTGCTGGCCACCGGACTGCCCGTCTCCGACCTGGTGCGCACCGCGTGGGCCTCGGCGGCCTCGTTCCGCGGCAGTGACATGCGCGGCGGTGCCAACGGTGCCCGCATTCGGCTCGCGCCGCAGAAAGACTGGGCCGCGAACGACCCCGAGGCACTGGCCACCGTCCTCGAAAAGCTCGAGGGCGTGCAGGCTGCGTTCAACAAGTCCGGCGCGAAGAAGAAGGTGTCGATGGCGGACCTCATCGTCTTGGCCGGAGCGGCAGGCATTGAGAAAGCTGCGAAAGATGCGGGCGTCGACATTGTTGTGCCCTTCACGCCGGGCCGCGGTGACGCCACGCAGGCGCAGACCGACGTGACGTCCTTCGGATACCTGGAGCCTGCCGCCGATGGCTTCCGCAACTACGCCGGGACGCCCGGGGACTTGTCGCCCTCACAACAGCTGGTCGACAAAGCCGACCAGCTCGGCCTCACCGTGCCCGAGATGACCGTCCTGGTCGGGGGATTGCGGGTGCTGGGTGCCAACGCGGGCGGCAGCTCGCACGGCGTGTTCACCAAGAGCCCCGGGACCTTGAGCAGTGATTTCTTCGTGAACCTGCTGGACATGAACACCGTGTGGAAAGCGGCCGAGGGCTCGAAGCACTTCGAGGGTCGCGATCGCAGCAGTGGGGCTGTGGTGTGGACCGCGACCGAGGTCGACCTGGTGTTCGGATCCAACGCCGAGCTGAGGGCCGTCGCTGAGGTGTACGCGTTCGACACGAACGAAAAGCTGGTGCGTGACTTCGTCGCGGCTTGGACGAAGGTCATGACCGCGGATCGCTTCGATATGAAGTAGGAGGCCGATCCCTGGCTACAGGCAGCTGCCGCCAGGGATCGCCTTTCCCTTGCAGGACGCGGGGATGAACGTGCACCCGCGTCCAGCAGCGCTCTCGGTGGCGCAGACGGGGTCCGTACTCAAAGGTTGCAACCAATGCGCCTTTGGCCCGTCCCACCCACCATGAAGCGTTGGCTCGACGTTCTCGACCGCGGCATGGACAAGGTCACCTCGGAGGCTCTGCGGGTGACCGACGAAGCCCGCAAGGTGGCCGGAATCGGCGTCGGCACCCTCGTGATTCGGCCCAAGGGCTCGCACACGGCCATGGGCGGCGACCTGCGCGGCGTTGTGGAACTCCAGCTGGAAGAATCGACCGAGCTCGAGGGCGTCAGCCTCACGCTCGTCGCCCGGCAGAAGCGCATGGGACTCCAACGCTCGGGCGGCAAGCAGAGTCCGGTCCAGCGAACGGTCACGCTCTACACCCAAGAGCTGCCCCTCGCTGGCGCCGGAACCTATCACCGCGAGTCGTTCACCTTCTGCATTCGAGTCCCCGCGCAGCTCGAGGCACGACTCGATGCTCAGGGCGCTTTGGGCGACGTCCTCAAGTTCGCGCAGGGTGTGCAGGCGATGACCCGCGGCCCGGTGCAGTGGTCACTCGAAGCCGCGGCTGCCGTCCCGTGGAAGCGCAACGTTCGCGGAGCGATCGACGTGTCGATCGACTGAGGTTGCGTCAACTCGCCCTCAACCCCCACTCACCGAGAGCACGCCGCTGGGCCCGGAGAGCACCACACCCCGCTCGGATCCGGAACCCGCAGCGAGAGCCGTGTCGAACGTGCCCTTGATGCCGAGGTTCTGAATGCAGGCTTCGGCCCTCGCGACCTGAAACACGACGGTGACCTGGCCGGATTCGTGAATCGACACCAGGTCACTGAAGCCGTCCCCATCCACATCGGTGACGACGGCCATCCGTGGCGCGACATCTTGCGGCACCAGGACCTGTTCCGCGGGAGCGTTCACCCCCAACATGCCCGCCTGCACGTAGGTGAAGTCGCCCGGCGAGGTGTCGATGGTGACGAAGTGCCCGAGCCACGCGTCGATGAAGACTTCGCGTGACGCGCTGCCCGTCACCCCCACCGGCAGCGAACCGCCGTCAATAAGCGCGTCGAGGGATGACTGCCCCTCCTCGGGTCCCAACACCGCCGCGAGCACGTCGTCGGAGGCTGCGAGATCGAGTGGGCCCACGGCGAAGCCCGCGATCGGATCGGTCGCCCACCCCGAACTCGTCGGCGCCGAGAACGTACCGTCACCTAGGCTCGACGCTTCGAACAGCAGGCCCGAGTCGAGTCGCGCAAGGATCTGCAGCCCACCGTCGGCAAGCCGCCGAAGCCGGGCCGGGCCGCCGGGTCCTTCAAACACGACCGCGGGCGCGACCTCGAATGGCGCGTCCACCCGCTCCAGCAGCGGAACGACCCGCATGCCCGCGTCGTCCCGCACAGAAACCAACAGGTCGAGGCCACCGTCGCCGTCGAGGTCGGCCTGCTCCAGACCGGTGATCTGCTCGGTCTTCGCGAGGACGATCGGCAGGGCCAGCGCCGGCGCGTCCGTCTCTACCCCTGCGACGGCGACCGCAGCGGGTTCGCCCTCGATGTCGGTTCCCAGCAGCAGCACCCTGCGAGGCTCCTCGCCACGACCCACGACGCCCGCCGCCGTGCCGGCACCTTCGCCTTGCCGTACCCACGCAAGCTCCAGCTGGACGTCCGTGGCGCACGGCTGCGGGATGGGAAGCACATCGCAGTACGACCCCGGCTCCCCCGGGTCGACGCACTCTCCGAGTTCACAGTCCTCGTCGCCGAAGCACTCGGGGTCGCCGTAGTCGTCGGTGTCGTAGCCGTAGTAGTCCGTGTCGTAGTTGTAGTTGTCGCTGTCGTTGTACGAGTCGTAGTACGAGTCGTGATACGAGTCGCTGTACGAGTCGTTGTAGTCCGTCTCGCTCACGGGGGTGGTCGGAAGGATGACGGTGTCCGTACCTTCCGTGTCCGCGTCCCCGTCCGTGTCGCCGGGCAACGCGACCGCGGGTCCGCAGCCGGCCGCCGCCACGACGGTCCCCGCTGCGCCCAGGTTCCAAAGCCAAGTTTTCAAAGCCACGGCGACGCGTAGTGCATCCCGCGTGCCACACCCGACCACGTTGGATTCCAGCAGCCGACCTTGACACTCATGTCCCCCTGCGACAACCGTGTCGCGGTCTAGTCCTCAATCAAGCGCTCTTTTTTGAAAGTCGAATGATTGAGGGCTCG
>CAYGTG010000156.1:0-10117 GCA_964352485.1 uncultured Nannocystaceae bacterium
CCGAAGACCGTGGGCTGGCGAGGCGTCATCACCAACGCACCCGTACGGCCCGATCGAAATCGAACATGACGCTGCTCGAAGGTGAACGGGAGCTCGAGCGGCGGCCGACCTTCCACAGACATCCAAACGAGCCTGTACGGCCGGGTTAGTATCGGGGCCAGTGCTGAAACGGGCTCGAAGCACGGACGCCCACGGAGTTGCTTCTCTCTCCCTACAATGCACTACCTGGGTCCACTGAGCCGCAGCAAAGCAGATCATCGCAGCGCCTCTTCCGCCGACGGCATGTGCATCCCACAAGGTGCGCGACACCGGTACGTCGTCGACCCAACACTTGTGCACCACGCCCGAAGTGGGGGAAGTTAGACGTGCCATGCGGATGCCCAAGACCGACCGCGTCCCCTTCGCAGGGTCCATGCTGCTCGTCACCGTCGCGCTCGCGAGCTGCGGAGGTGCATCGCCGGAGGACACCGCGTCCGGCGACGGCGGCTTGACGATTGGGGGCCTCACGGGCGCCGGAACGGTGGGCGAAACAGACTCGGACGCCTCCGATTCGGCCGCCTCCGATTCCAACGCTGACGGAACGGATTCCAACGCCTCGGACTCCGCAAACTCGACCACCGACGACGCACCGAAGTTCGACCTCGGCGCCGCCCCTGACGTCCCGGGGGGCTGCGGGGCGGGTGGCGGTGATGCCGACATCGACGAGAGCTTCATTTGGGTGCCCGGAACGAGCGACGGCACCGTGTCCAAGATCGACACTCGCACGCTGGTCGAGGTCGCCCGCTACAACATCGGCCCCAGCGGCGGTACCGAGAGTGCATCGCGGACCGCCGTCTCCGGCGATGGCCGCTTCGTCGTGGTCAACTCTCGAGGAACCGGACGTTCGACGGCAGTGGCGGCCAACATTGCCGACTGCATCGACCGCAACATGGACGGCATGATCACCACCTCGCAGAACGCGACCGACATCTTGGCGTGGGACACCGACGAGTGCGTGGTCTGGACCACTGTGCACGCCGGGTGGGGTGGGTCCGAACAGACGGGCCCGCGCGGCATCACCTGGACCATCGGTGACTGGAACGAAGCAACGTGTTCCTTCATCAACCAGAAGGTCTGGCTCGGCTACCTCGGCGCGGGCGGCGAGGGCCATCTGGTCCGCCTCGACGGCACCACCGGCACCCTCGAGGAAGATCTCTCCGTTCCGGGCTGGGTCGGCAACGGCTACGCACCCTACGGTGGTGCTCTCGACCCCCAGGACCGCCCTTGGTTCACCGGCCTGCGGGGCGAGCTCGTCCGGGTCAACACCGACAACATGCCGATCGACGTGACCCGGATTCCGCAGCCTGCGAATATCCAATCGTACGGAATGACGGTCGATCCCAACGGCGATCCTTGGATGGCCGGTTGCTCGGGACCGGTCTCCACCTACGACGTCGCTACGGAGAGCTGGGTTTCCATCCCCGGCACGTCCGCGTGTCACCGCGGAATGGCGATCGATCAAGACTTCCACGTGTGGGTCGCCTCCAACGGCCCTTGTGAGCTCGTCGAGATCGACGGCCAGACCCGGACGCTCATCGCCAAGCACCCACTCGCCCAATGCTCGACACCCATCGGCGTCAGCATCGATGTGGATGGATACGTGTGGCTGGTCGACCAGGCGGGCTGGGCATGGAAGATCGATCCCCTCAACGTGCCCGCGATGGAGCAGATCACCGTCAGCGGGATCCACTACGTCTACAGCGACATGACCGGTGGCCAGCTCAAGAGCGTCACGAACCCGCCAGGCTGAGGCGCTTCGTCTCCAGCGTCTCATTCGGGCCCCAGCGGGCGGACATCCTCGGACGTCATTGGTAGAGTCCGCGCATGCATCCACCGCCCAACGCTCCAGGTGGCGCTCCGCCGCCACAGGGCTATCCGCCGCCGCAGGGTTACCCGCAGCAGCAGCACTATCCCCCGCAGCAGCAGCCCCCCGCGCCTCAGCCGGCGCCCGGTTTTCAATCGGCCGCCGCACGGAAACGACACCAGCGCGCCGAGAAGAAGGCCGAAGGCGGCGGTGGCGGTGCGCTCGAACTCATCCTCGACAAGTCCATCGACTTTGCCCTCATCTTCGTCGGTCTGTACGCCGCGACCTCCCTTCAGCGCTGCCAAGACGCCGCCAAAGAGAAAACGGAGTACGTCTCGCTGCTCCACGACTTCAAGCGTGAGCTCGATGCCAACGTCGCTCAGGAAGCATCGATCGAGAAGGACCTCGGACCCATCGATGCCACCACCCCGGGGAAGAACCTCGGCCCGATGAAAGAAACCTTCGTGCACTTCTTCGAAGAACTGGCGGAAGACGAGAAGATCGTCGCCTGCCTGCACGACGAGTTTGTCGCCAAGCACGCGGACGATGGCGAATCGCACGCGCCCGAGGGCTGTCACGAGCTCTACAAGCAGTTTGACAAAGGCCACACCGGCCACGACACGGGATTCTCATTCGAACCCGCCGTGCTCACGCCCTTCTATCGGCGCGAGGTCTGGCAGCTGTACCTGGCCGACGGTGTGAAGACCTTCCGCAACAAGGAGCTCGCCGTCAGTATCGCCGAGGTCTACGCCAACGCCGACCTCGTCGAGGAGCAGGTCCAAGACATCGAGGAGACCTACAACGAGGCCTTCATGAAGCAGGTGGGGCGGACGGCCGCGACCGACATGGAACTCGCCGAGATCGTGCATGACGAAGAGACGCAGAACGGGCTCTCCGATGCGGACATGACCCTTCTGCTTCACGTCGACGAAGCGATCAAGGGCGAGCACTACGGCGCTCTCGAAGCCCAGCGAGCGCTGGAACTCAAGGTTGAACGCATGAAGAAGACCGTGCTGCTGATGCGAGGCGAGATCGAAACCGTGCAGGCTTCGATCGATGCCGAGATCGACGTGCAGGGGTCGAGTTCCGAGGGCGCGACCGAGGAGCCCTGAACGCGTCCGCGAGGGGACTGTGCCCCCCGATCCTAGGGGGTCAAGGGGGGTCAAGGGGGGTCAAGCGCCCGGCCCCATCTCCGAAACCCGACACTTGATCGGCTCCCCCTGGTTGAGGTTCGCCCGCAGATCGACCAGCGCCGTGCGCAGACCTTCCTCGACCACCGGGTGATAGAAGGGCAGCGCAAGGACCTCGTGCACGGTCAATCCCCGCTGCACGACCCAGGCCAAGAGATGGGTGAGGTGCTCGACCGCGGGACCGAACAGCTCGGCACCGAGCAGGACCCCCGAATCCTTGTCCGCGTACACCCGGACACGTCCCGCATTCTTGCGATGCATCCGTGCGCGGCCCTGGTCGCCGTAGTCGACCTCGCCGGCCACGGCCGCGCAGGATTGAAGCTCGGCATAGCTCTGGCCCACCATCCCGATCTGCGGGGCCGTGAACACCACGCCCATCGACACCTGACGCTCCGGGGATTCCACCTCAGGGAATTGCGCCGCGTTCTTGCCCGCGACCCGGCCATCGTGGGCAGCCTCGTGCAAGAGCGGACGCATGCCGTTGACGTCGCCGGCGACGAACACCGGATGTTCGCCAAGCTGCAGCGAGCGCGGGTCGATGTCGTAGCGACCATGCGCATCGGCCTCGATGCCCATCGCATCCAAGCCGAGGTTTCGCAGGTTGGGGGAACGGCCGGCAGCCATCAGGACTTTTTCGAACCGCTCATCACGCTCGACTCCCTTGCTGTCTCGGAACCGAACCTGCACTCCGCCGGGAACAGGCTCGATGCCATGCAGCGTGTAGTCGTCGTGGAGGTCGAGTTCACGGCCGAACACCTCGACGGCTTCTTTCTTCACTGCGGGGTCCGACAGTGGACCGACCATCCCGCCCAGCCCCACGAGGGTGACGCGAACGCCCAGCCGCGCAAACGCCTGCCCGAGCTCCAGCCCGATGACGCCGAGCCCCACCACGAGCATGCTGCCGGGAAGGTCGTGCATCTCGAACACATCCTCGTTGCTCAGCAGCGCATGCTCGAGCCCACGAAAGGGAGGTGGGGTGAACGAGCTGCTGCCGGTCGCAATGACCAGGCGCTTGAACGTGACCTCGGTGTGCTCGTCGACCTGAAGCTTCCCCGGGCCGGTGATGCGGCCCCGACCCACGAGGAGCTCTCCGTCCTGCTTGGCGGTCTCGAGGGCGTCGCCCACGAATCCCACGAAGCGGTCGCGCTCGGCCTGCACCCGCTTCATCACCGCCGGGCCGTCGATTCTCACCTCAGGAATCTCGATGCCGAAAGGCGCCGCATTGGCGGCGTTGTGGGCCACGTCAGCCGCCGCGATGAGCAGCTTGCTGGGCATGCAGCCCACGCGAGCGCACGTGGTTCCCAGAGGCCCAGGGTCGATCATCAGCGCCGTCGCGCCGGCGCTTTTGGCGGCGCGACGGGCCGAGAGTCCGGCCGTGCCAGCCCCCAAGATTGCTACGTCGACGTTGCGTTGTTCCATGTCGTTGTCCAAGTCGTGTTTCGCTGGCTCAAGCCGCGGCCAGGCCACGGAGGTGTTCGATGATGTCGCGAGACTCGCCCATGAGTCGCTCGCCGCCGTCGCTGGGGATGCCGAGCACGGGTACAGTCCTGCGCCCCCGCCGCTGCATCAACATCGCGCGCGCTTTTGGGTCGGCACCGACGTCGACCAGTTCAAGCTCGATGCCGAGCGCTTCAGCACCCCGGCGAACGTCGATGCAGTATGGGCAGTACTCGAGCTGGTACAGGGTCATGCTGTCGTGTCCCATACCCGCTGGATGCACGAGTTGGGGCAGTCTTACCGAGCGTTGGTCTTTTTTCTTCGGCGGTGATCGCTCTGCTGCCGAGAACTTTCGGTACGCTGTGAGTATGCGTAGCGGATTCTTGCTTGGATTGGCTCTGATCGCGGCTCCGGCCTGCGGAACTTCTTTCGTCGCCTTTGACTCTGACACCGATGCCGACTCGGGCAGCAGCTCCACCGGCACCCCGATCGACATCGACACGATGTCGACGTCCGGAGGCAGCCAATCCGGGAGCGGGCAGAGCTCCACCGGAGTCGCCGACAGCTCTGGGGGTGCCACCACCACCGCGGACACGTCCGGCGGTCCCACGGACACGAACCCAGACACGGACACCACGACCGGCGACAGCGCGTCCGGGCCCACGACCGACGAGACCGACACCACGACCGGCGCCGAGTCCTCCAGCAGCTCGTCGACCGGCGACGAGTCGAGCTCCAGCAGCTCCAGCAGCTCCAGCAGCTCCAGCAGCTCCAGCAGCTCCACCGGCGGCGCCCCCGACTACACCGGGGACTATGAGGGCACCGTGGACGCGCTGTGCGGCGTGACCCCGCTGAACGGAGACGTTGAGTTCACCGTCGAAGCCGACGGCACGATGAGCGGGTCGGTGACGGCCGCGGCCATTGGCACCGGCAACATCGATGGCACGGCCGATGACATGGGCGCCGTCGATGCGACCGCCGACGTCATTGTCGACACCTGCGCCATGGTCGGCTCGATCGACGATGCGGGCAACGCAAGCGGAACGTTTGTCTGTCCCGTCGTGATGTGCAACGGGACCTGGGAAGCGACCCAGATTTAGGAGGCCAGGCTCAGCCGCCCGTCGAACCATCGAGGCTGCAGGGCGCGACACCTGGTATCCTCTCGGTCATGGGTTGGTGGCAACGTGGGCTGGCGGCAGGATTGCTCTTGGCCGGTTGCACGAGCTTCGTCGACGCCGACAGCGGACCGGAGCCCAAGGGTCCAGAGACTGACACCGAGCAGGGCACGAGCAGCAGCACGAGCGCTGCCGATGAGGCGAGCAGCGCGGCCCAAGGATCGGGCGGCGGCGCTGGAGACGGTTCGACCAGCACAACCGACTCGTCTGCCACCACCACGTCGACATCCGGCCCATCCACCGACGGTGGGGAAGACGGTTCAAGCGAGACGACCTCACCCGCGGAGGAGTCGCCCTTTGCCGCGGACTACACCGGCTCGTTCACCGCAACGTGCAAAGGACTGGACGTCCTGGGAATGCTGAAAATCACCGTCGCTCCGGACGGGACCATATCGGGCGACGCGAGCGCGTTTGGGCAGAGCGCCGCCGTGACCGGCACGGTCGATCCGCTGGGCACGGTCGACGGAGCCGCCTCGATCGAGATGCTGGGCGCCTGCGACTTCGCCGGTACCATCGACGACGGAAACCTCATTGGGGGTGGCATGTTTAGCTGCCCAAGCGTCCCCTGCTCTGGAACCTGGACGCTGGTCGGCAGCGTGGTCTGAGTCCCCCGGGGAGCTGCGCTATTCCGAGCTGGGAGGGGCTGTCGCGTTCCACGCCACCGCGCCTGGATGCACGATCTCGTCGAGTTGCGCTCTACCCGCGCTTGGATCCAGGCCGGATGTGAAGGTCCCGCGGATCGAAGTACTCGAGGGCTTCTACGGCCGTTCGGACGCTCGGTCGGAATGCGCGGAAAAAGCGCATTGGCCGTGAAAGGCATTTCGCGTAGACGAATCGCTGTTCTGACTTGCTAGACTGTATGTCGACTTGGGCAAGCGAGAGAAGACCGGCAAGTACGAGATCGTACGCCGCACCGTCAGCCACGGTGCTGCCTACGCTCGTGGTCTGCTTCGGGGCAACCGGTTTGTTGGCGACATGTCCTGGACCCAGCCCGGTCAGCCTCCCGTCATCCTGTGCCACGGCTTCCTCGGAACCCGCGGGACGATGCTCCCGATGACCAAGCGATTCCAGGCCGATGGACGCGTGGTCTTCAGCTACCACCACGGTACGTTCCAAATGCGCTCGCTCCGGTCCTCGGCGCAGAGCCTCATGGACCAGCTCGAGCGACTGCAGACCGAGCTTGGGGTCGAGCAGTTCGACGTGGTCGGCTTCTCGATGGGCGGCCTCGTCTCGCTTCATGCCGTGAAGTTCCTGCAAGCCAGCCGCATGGTGCGTCGGCTCGCGCTCTTGGGTGCCCCGGTCGAGGGCACCTGGGCCGGTCTCGCGGGGGCAGCGGTCATCGGCGCGGTGAGTCAGAGCGTCTGGCAGGTTCTGCCGATGAGCCCCTTCCTCCGCGACCTTCGTGAAGCTCCCCTTCCCGAAGGCCTTCCGGTGCGGATGATCCAGGCATCCGACGACGGACTCTGCCCGCTGGCCAAGCCACTGCACGGAGTCGACGCTGACAACGACTACATCGTGATGCCGGGCGGGCACTCCTCGCTCGTCGTCGCGCGTGCGTTCTACTCCAAGACGCGCGAGTTCTTTGACCGCGAGGAAGACTACGTCGGGCAAACGACCCGCGTGGGACAGCCTGCAGCCGAAGTCGCGGCGGAATGATCCGATCGCCTCCTCGTCCGTCGTCGGCGATCGCCCGCACCCGCACCTACGAACGCACCGTTCGGCCTTCGCTCCCAGCGCCGGCAACCGACGTGAAAGCCCGCCAGCCCTGAAGCGTTGCGGGGGCATGCGTCGACTCGCGCTGCTCGCCCTTGTGACATGCGCCTGCGGCGTCCCCAGGACGGCTCCGATCTCGCCCGCGTCATCCCCTTCGGTCCTCCCCGAAGCCAAGATCACCTACGACGCGAAGGTCACCGGGATGGTCAAGGGGCAGGTTCGACACCGCAGCACCGACGCGCCCTTGGGAAACGCGATCGTGCTGCTGCGCTCCAGTGGCATTCCCGACCTCGAGATGACGACCGACCACTACGGTCGCTACAGCTTCGAAGGCCTGCCTTCGGGGACGTACACCGTGCAAGTGTTGGTCGGCCAAGCCGACGTGGCCAAGGTGCTGGCGCTCCCCGACAGCGCAAAGTTTCGGGCAAACTTCTCGATCGATCCAGAGAGCCCCTTCGTCTGCGGGCTTCCGATCACACAAGACAACCGGATGGATCAATCGTTGTTTTCGGTGACGAACCCCTCCGGAGCCAGGCTGCGAGGGGGGTACTCTGCCCAAACGTGCCTTCCGAACCCGACGAGCTGACCGATGCGGAGATCGAGACCCTCCGCGTGGAGCTTGTGGCTCAGGAGCAGCGCCTTGTGACTGCGATGGACGCCGCAGCTGACGGGACGAAGCCCGTGGACCTCGATGAGCCGATCGGGCGCCTGTCGCGAATCGACGCGCTCGCGCAGCGGGAGATGAACAACGCAGGACACCGAGCGCAGAAGCAGCAGCTGGCCGAGGTCAGAATGGCCCTGGCTGCCATCGAGTCGGGCGAGTACGGCGAGTGCCGCTCCTGCGACGGGCCGGTGGGGTTTCGCCGGCTTCGTGCGCGCCCGTTTACGCCTCTGTGCCTGTCCTGCCAGAGCGCCCGCGAGAACGCCTGACGGCACCGAGGGGCGCCGACGCCGCATTCTACGAGCCCAGGAGTCCCCTCATCCCGATCGGGAGCATCAGAGGACGAATGATCTCTGATACTTGGAGCCGACACCGTCCCGGCGAGCTTCACAATTATCCGACATGTGGGCCGACATGTGGGCCGACATGTGGGATAGTCGGACACCTTCGCAGGAACTTGTACTGATGCGCCTCTCCACCGTCGCCCTCACCGCTCTGTTCAGCCTCTCTCTCACCGCGTGCAGCGAAGACTCCGAGTCTTCAGATGTCGCGGGTCAGTGTGAGGGGGCCAAGTGCGACGGCACGGACGACGGCGAGGACTCCGACGTGTTCGCGCAGCAGAGCTACTGCGTGGGCGTTCGCGGCAACGGTCAGCTCATCACCGCTCACTTCGCCGCGCTCTCCCGCATCATCGAGCACTACGGGCTCACCTCGGGCGTTTCGGGCGGCAGCTCGGCCTCGATCACGTCCTTCCTGCTCGAGTCCGTGCAGATGAACCCAGCGGTCACCCGCTGCGGCGAGGAGGCCTGCTCCGATGAAGAAGCCGCCAACCGAGCCGCGCTGCTGCTCAAAAGCCTGCAAGGCTACATCGTGGTGCTCTCAGGCACCCCGGAGGCGGCCGCCATCTCACAGCTCATCCCCTTGGCGCAGCAAGCCGCCGCCCAGGACATCTCGGAGATTGCCGAGAGCGACCCCGAGGCGGCACAGGCCGCACTCGAAGCACTGCTGGCTTCCGAGGACCTGCGCGAGCTGATCAACCCCGAGCTGCTCGGCCTGCTCCAGAGCTCGCCCAACCCCGAATACCACGTCCAAGACATCTCCCAAGCGATCGGCGGTCTGGCCAGCTTCCAAGCGACCGACCCCCGCATCCTCGTTCGCCCCGGGCTGATCGACTTCGCGGCAGCTGCCGAGAAGTTCGGTCGCATCGGCAGCTTCTACGCCGGCTACGTCAACTACGACGCCGCCGGCTTCGAGGGCTTCATGCAGGCATGTGCCACCCCGGGTCGCGGCCTGAGTTGGTCCGAAGTCGCCGCCCTGCCTGTAGGCGACACCGGCTTCAACTGCGGCGAAGCCTTCGGCGGCCTCGCGGTTCCGTGGCGCGCCGACTTCATCGAGTACGAGAACGAGTACGCCTCTCGCATCGATGACCAAATCGGCGGCGAGCTGCCGGCGCTCATCTCCACCTCCGTCATCACCGGCCCCAGCGTCCAGCGCTGGGCAGGCGCTCGCGATGCCTACTTCGCGGGCGAAGAAGAGATCGAGCTCGGCGTCGACTTCGACGACGTGAAGTTTGGCTACTTTGGCGCCCAGTCCGACCTCGACACCGCCGGCCGCAACAGCGCCGAGTTCGGCGACATCAAGACGGACAAGTTCCACGCCATCGGGCCCGCGTCCTGGCGCACCGCGCTGTCGTACAGCCCCGCCGAGCCCGGCCTCTCCCGCGCCCTCGAGCTTGCCGACGGCACCGTGTCCGCCGGCGGCTGGTCCGACCTGCACCCCAGCCTCGTCCTGCGCAACATGGGCTGCGACAACGTCGTCTACGTGACCCGCACCGCGATCGAGGTCGGCGGCTTCGCCGACGGCGTCGCCACCCTCCTGGGCATGGACGACGACTCCCGCACCAAGCTCTACGACCTCGAGTCCGACAGCTCCATCGCCAACTCCATCGCCGATGCCGACGCCGTGTGGTGCACCAACTGGAACGACATTCCTGCCACCGACATCGTCGGCCTCTCCGACGACAGCTACAACGCCACGCTGATCACCGAGGACCCCAGCTTCACCATGGGGGCCCAAGCGTACGAGAACATCGACCCGG
>CAYGTG010000156.1:10127-11228 GCA_964352485.1 uncultured Nannocystaceae bacterium
TAGACGATTCGTAATCGCCAGGGGGAGCCCGGCTGCACGCGCGGTCGGGCTCTTTTTGCGTGGTCGGTCACAGGAAGCAGTCCGCCGCTACTGCAGCGCCATGGCCTCGCCGTATTGCAGCAGCTCGTCGCGCATCGATCGGTCCTGGAGTTCGAACCACGCCGCCGGTCGAACCTCGAACGAGACGCGGACCTCGTCGACGGCCGCGGTCAGATTGCTTCCGATCCGGAAGTCGGCCTGGTTCTGCGTCGGCTCCAAGTCCGGATACTCTTCCGTGGCGACCTCGACTCCGTCGATGTAGAGCGCCGTTCGAATCTGGCCCGGACCGCGACCGCGCTCGAACGTCGCGGCCGCGTAGTTCCACACCCCGCCGCCCTGCCAGCTCTCGCTCGAGGCCGTCGCCTCGCGAAACACCGCGCCATCGTGCACCGCCCAGCCCGGACGAATGAGGGGATCGGGCTGGTTGCGCGAACCCACAAGTTCGTACGCTCCAACCTTGCGGACAATCGTGCGGTACGAAGCCGGCGGCACGACCTCGTACTGCACCCACGCTTCCACCGTGAATCGATCGCCGATGTTCGACTCAGGCCACTCCGAACTGGAGATTTGCAGCTCTCGGTCCTCGGCAAACCGTGGAGCTCTACCGACAATCCCGGGCACCATGTCCCCACTGGGAATGCTGTCTTCTTCTCGGTTGGTGATGTCGCGGCCGTTCCCGGAGGAGTCGCGGTACTGCGGCCGCGGATCTGCGGGGTCTTCGCCCAGGTGCCACACCGCCTCGTATCCCGACCAGACGTCGCCAGGCGCCCACGCACTGGGGCGGACCCCAAGTCCGTACTCGACGCGAAAACGGTCTGCCTCGATCGAGACCTCGGGAACCAACACCCACAGCTGGACCCATCCATCTCCGGCTCCACCGATCTCGAATGGGAGCTCGGCGTCGTCGCCCTGGTTGGTCCCCATGAACCGGAGATTCGAGAGGTCCGACGCGATCGCGTTCCACCGGGTGTTCTCGGCCGTCAGCGTCACCAAGAGTGGGACTTCGGGAAAGTCGTAGGCGCCCGGGTCTTTGAGCGCGAGCTCCTGCACGAAGGCCACGGT
>CAYGTG010000157.1:0-1030 GCA_964352485.1 uncultured Nannocystaceae bacterium
ACGGTGTCGAAGGGTGTTCGCCAACATGAGGTAGGCCTCAGCGACAACGAGTGGGCGCGTCGTCTTGGGCGTCTGCGCCAGCGTGAGCCCCTCGCGCGCGGCCTCGATCGCTTCGTCGTATCGAGACTGCCGGACCCGTAGGGTCGACAGATTGCCCGCAACCCCGGCTCGCACATGCGCAGAGCCTGACGCCTTTGCGAGCGCTCCTGCGACGGCGAGATAGTGGTTGGCCTGCTCGAAATCGACCTGGAACTCGCTGTAGTAGAAGCCGAGCGAGCTGGCTGCGTTGGCCGCGAGTTCGTCCATGCCGTGCTCGAGCGAGACGAGGTACGCCCGCTTGAAGTACGTGATTGCTTCTGTCGCCTTGTTGTCGGTCCCGACGAGTCTCCCGCGAACCCAGGCCGCAAATGCCACGACCGGTGGGAAGGAGCAGTCGGCCAGACGGGTTTCGTAGTCCGCGAACAGCATCTTCGCGTCCTCCTTACGGCCCGCGCCGCGCATCGCCTCCACGCGATCGAGGGCGGCGAACAGCTTCTGAGCTTCGTCCGCTTCGTCGGCATCCTTAGGGAGGACGGACGTGCGCTGCAGCGCCTCGAGATCGCCGCATAGCTCCAGTTCGGCTTGGCTCGATGCCAAGGCCACGCCGCGCTGCACCACGCTGGGGTCGTCGGGGGTGGCGGCGCGCAGGACCTCGACCGTCGCGCTGAGCCGCGAGCGAGCCCGGGCCAGGCAATTCATGCGCAGATCGAGCATGTGACCGGACTGCTCCCCACGCTCCGTGTCGAGGCAAGCGTCCGTCGCGGCGGCGGCCCACGCTTCGGTGAAGCGACCGAGCGTACGCGCCGTCGCTTCAAACGAAGGCCCAGCATAGGCCAGCTTGGTGGATTCGAAGGCGGCCTGGATCTCCGACTCTTGTTGGCGCCCGTAGACGGCATCGATGGAGCTCTGAAACGACGAGCACGGGCGTTGGGGCGGTTCAGCAACCGCGACGACACCGGCCCCAAGCGCGAGTCCTCCCAGTCCGCCAAGG
>CAYGTG010000157.1:1040-11199 GCA_964352485.1 uncultured Nannocystaceae bacterium
ATCCAGGTCCGTCGGTTTCGGGTGGGAGGCGTGATTGCGCGAAGCAACGCGCGCATCGAGGCGTGACGCTCGTCTGGCTTGACCGCGAGCCCCTTGACGATCGCGCGATGGACCCGCCTGGGGACCGAGACGCCCGGCGGCGGCGGGGGAATCTCCGCCCGCTTGATCGACTGGCACAGCTCGGTCCCGTTGGCGCCCGAGAAAGGCCGCACGCCGTAGAGCGCCTCGTAGAACGAGACACAAAAGGAGAACTGATCCGATCGATGATCGGTGGGCATCCCCGCATGCTGCTCAATGGGCATGTACGCGGGGGTCCCCATCACCATGCCGGTCTCGGTCAGCCGCGACGACCCCGAGCGGGATGAGGCGGAGACGCTGGACACGACTTCATTGGATTCGAGGGCCAGCCCGAAATCGGTGACATGAGCCCGGCCCTTGGGCCCGATGAGCACGTTGTCCGGCTTGAAGTCGCGGTGAACAATACCGGCGTCGTGGGCCGCGATCAGACCGCCGGCGGCGTCGCGGAACACGGAGATCACCGCGGCCGTGCTGCGCGGTGCATCGTGGATCCAACGGCGGAGGTTCGGGCCGTCGATGAACTCCATCGCGATGAAGACCTGGCCGCGGATCTCACCGACGTCGTAGACGGCGACGACGCCGGGGTGGGAGAGCTTGGCGAGCGCTTGGGCCTCGCGGAGCAGCCGCGCGTGGTTCTCGGGATCGGTAGAGGTGTGCGGGTGCAGCAACTTGAGCGCGACGCGCCGGTCGAGCTTCGAGTCGTAGGCGGACAGCACAATGCCCATGCCTCCCGAGCCAAGCGTGTCGAGTGCGACGTAGCGACCCAGCGTCTCGCCGCGCTCGAACGGGGACGTCGCCGGCGACGGACCGGACTCGCCGTCCGCGAGCGTGACCTCCACGTCCGCGTGGGTGTCGATGCCGTCTGGGTCGGCTCCGTAGTGTTGCGTCGAATGCACGCCCGCGAAACGATATCCCTTCACCTGCGCGGCCGCTGGAGTGAAAGACGGTGTGTGGTCCTAGGTATTCAAAGCTCGGCTTCCCAGGTGATCAGCTCGCCTGCAATCGCCTCACCGGCCTCCTGAGTGAGCAGATCGAGCGTCGGGGTCGAGCCGCGGAGGTAAACATTGAAGAATCCGATGCCGAAGTGGCGGATCGCCGCCCCAGCGATCTCCGGGTCCGTGTTCTGCTTCGTGCAGCCGTCCTCGAGCGCTGAGGACACACCCAGCTTCGCGACCGCCTCGATGTCCGCGATGTTGAGACTGCACATGTCACTGAACGTGAAGTGTCCCGCGTTGCTCAAGGTCATCCGGGAGCGAGGCTCCGAGGCCGCCTCCCAGACAGTGTCCGCGTTGGTTTCGGCGGGCAGGGTGAGGTCTGTGCCGCCGACCTGAAGCTGAAGGGGTGTCGTGAAGTCGGCCAGCGGGGTCGAGATCGCGAGCCAGTTGAGCTCCATGCTTGGAGGCGCCTGAGCGACGACGGCGTCGACGTCGGCGCCTTGTCCCATCCATCGCAGGGAGGTCAACGCACCGAACGAGTGACCGGTCACGCCGACGTGCTCGAAGTCCATGAGCTCGGACAGCGGGTCGCCGGCCTCAAGGAGCTCGAGCTCTTCACGGACGAAGGAGAGGTCGAGCGGACGGTTGCCGAGACTCTCCGCGAGGTCCGCGGTGGTGAGGTCACCGGTGACGATGATGTCGCTGAGCGTGTTGCCGATGTGGTCGGGCGAGACCACGACGTAGCCGTGGCTCGCCATGTCGACCGTGTAGTAGGTGGACTGCATCCGAATGCCGCCCGAGCCGTGGCTGAAGAACACCACCGGGTAGGGGCCTGCGTCGCTGCGCATGGGGGCGCCTCGCACCGCGGTCGTGACGATCTCCGAGGAGAGGTCGTTGCCCAACACTTCGATGGCGTCGGGCCGGAAGATGTCTTGCGGCGTGTAGGTGACTGTCTCCATGCCGATGGCGTCGTCGGTCGCCGGGTACCAGATCTCGGTGAGCAGCGTGCGTCCGTCCTCGCGGGTTGGATCGACGAACTCGACCGTCATCACGCCGACCTGGTAGGGCCCCGGCGCGGATGGGTCGATGGCGTTGTCGGGCCCCGAGGGTTGCGGCCCGTCCTCGCTGTCCGAGCCGGTGCTGCTCTCGTCGGCGCTCGCGCTGTCCGTTTCGGCGTCACCAGAGGAGGCCGTGGGCCCGGTTGTGGCGGGGCTTCCGGTCGCGCCCGCATCCATCCCGCCTTGGCCCATCGTCTCGTCCGCTTGGCTGTCGTCGCTACAGCCCGGAGCACCAGCGATCGCGAGAAGGAGAAGTGCCGAGGTCAAGTGCAGTCCAAGCCGAGCCATCACCGCCCAGACTAGCAGGAGGCACGAGGTGCCCAAACTCCGGTACGCTCGGCGCCGATGGCGACCACAGTCGAGCTCGAGGCGACGATCGTGGTGCGGGAGATGAGCAGCGGTGGCGTCTACGCCTACCCGTGGGGCGACCCCAAGCTGGCCAGCCGCGCGATCTCGGTGGAAGCGGCGCTGGAGCAGCAGGAGCGTTTTCTCACCCGCTATCTGCAGAAGGTCCCCGCGTCGACTCTGGCTGGGTTTTCCTTGCCCGCGGGCGCATCGATGCTGGAGGTGCCGGTCGTGCTTTCACGCTCGGATCTTCCGCGTCGCATTGCCGTCAGCGAGCCGGTGACCGTCGCGTGCGTCGTCGTCCCCCACGACCGCTCGTCCTGGGTCCACATCCTTCCGCTCGAGACCTTCGTGTATGTCGAGGGGTCCGAGGATCTGCATCGCGCGGTGGCGGAGGCGGCCCAGAAGGCGGCGAAGGTTCAGGATGGACGCCGCCGTACGCGAACAAGGCCCGGGCTTCGAACGGATCCATCGGGTTTGAAGAGCAGACCCTCGATGCCGTCGCGCAGGACATGACCATCCCACCCGGGGAGCCCGGCCGCTCAAGCGGGTGATCGAGGAACGCGTGATGATCCCGATCGCGGTTCGAGCACCGCTGAGCATGGGTACGGGTCTCGCCGGACTGCAGCGGTGACGCCCTGGCGAGGGGTCGCTACACTCGCGCCGCGATGTCCTGGACTGAGGCAAACATTCCCGACCTTGCCGGCAAGACGATGGTCGTCACCGGAGCCAACAGCGGCCTGGGCCTGGAGACCACGCGCCTGCTGGCCGGGCGTGGAGCTCACGTCGTGATGGCATGCCGCACCGAGGCAAAGGCCGATGCGGCGATGAAGCAATTGCGCTCGCAACACCCGAAGGGATCCGTCGAGTTCATCGCGCTCGACCTTGCCGACCTCGCTTCGGTTCGCGCGTTCGCAGCGTCGTTTCAAGACGCCCACGCCAAGCTCGACGTGTTGATCAACAACGCGGGGGTGATGGCGCTGCCGCGGACCGAGACTGCAGACGGGTTTGAGATGCAGCTGGGGACCAACCACCTCGGTCACTTCGCCTTGACCGGTGCGCTCATGTCCCGCCTTCTGGAGACTCCTGCCGCGCGGGTCGTGACCGTCAGTTCGCTGATGCACAAGGTCGGGTCGATGCGGTTCGAGGACCTGCACGGCAAGCGCAGCTACGACAAGTGGCGGGCATACTCTGCGAGCAAGCTGGCCAACCTGTTGTTCTGCTACGAGCTCGACCGACGACTTCGAAACATCGACGCCGACGTGCGGTCGGTCGCCGCCCACCCGGGTTATGCCTCGACCAATCTGCAGGGTGTCGGCCCGCGGCTGTCCGGATCCAAGCTGGCAGGGCGCTTCTACGAACTCACCAACCGTCTCGTCGCGCAGCCCGCCCACATGGGTGCGATGCCGAGCGTCTTCGCAGCGGTGGGGGAACCCGTCGCCGGCGGGGGCTTGTTTGGACCCGAAGGACTGGGCCAGGTCCGGGGGTATCCGGTCCGGGTCGAGTCGAGTCGAGCCTCGCACGAAGAGGTTGCTGCGCAGCGTCTGTGGATGATGTCGATCGAAGCTACGGGCGAGACTTTCTCGGCGCTGGACGAGTGAAACGCCCAGGGGCCTCGCCACTCCAGGCCGGACGCTCCTGACTGCGCGCGAGTTCGTCGACCGCCCGAGCGACCGATCGGACGATGGGGACCATCGCCTCGAAGTCTACCCGCGAGGTCTCGTCGCTGACGGCGTGGTAGTGCTCGTCGAGCGGACCGGCCGCGATCGTATGGGCCACGACCCCGCGCGAAGCAAACGGAAGGTTGTCCGAGCGCTCGAACGCGTCGCCCTCTACCGGGCCGATCGTCTTCCCGGAGACGAACGAGACGCCATCGTGCACGCCGCCGCGGTCGAGCCAGTCGTGAAGCGAGGAGTACGCATGCCCGGTGACCCACGCCCGCCCGGCATCGACGGGGTCGGGGTGGCCGAGCATCTCGAGGTTGAACATCGCGACGACTTGGCCCAGCTCGAAGGGAGGGGCGCCGGCAAACGCCGTCGAACCGCGGAATCGGTGCTCCTCGCCGCAGAAGGCCACGAACGCGATCGTCCGCCGTGGTTGGGCAGGGGCGCGGGCCAGAGCGTGGGCGATTGCCAGCACGGCGGCGACCCCAGACGCGTTGTCGTTGGCTCCGTTGAAGATGCGATCATCGCCCTCAGGCGCCTCCCCGATGTGGTCGTAGTGGGCGGTCACCATCACGATCTCGTCCGTCGTCCCCGGCAGCATTCCGAGCACGTTGTAGGCGGTCTCCCCGCCTGGGCCGCAGGCGACGGGGAGTTTCCGTGTTCCGGACGGTCCCGCGGCGATGCCGCTGTTGGCGAAGGTCGTGGCGAGGTACTGCGCGGCCTCATCGAGTTCTGCGGAGGGGGTGGCGCGTCCCCGCATGGCGTCCGACGCCAACCGCGTCACGTGTTCTCGGAGTCCGGACGCGGTGATGCCCTCCAGGGCGGTCTCGAGGCTCTGCGCTCGGTCTACGATGTCGGCAGACGGGCCGGAGGAGGGGTCCGAGGCGCCTGAGGACGCGTCCGAGGCTTCTGCGCGCACGCCGTCCGGCGTGGTCCGACACGCGAGGACCCCCAGGGACAGCGCCGCGAGCAGAACGGGAACTCGCATGCTTGCAGGGTAGCAGGTACGATGTTCTGTGATGCGCAGAGGGGTGCTGTGTGCTTGTGTTCTGCTCGGGTGTTCGTTCGAGACGAGCCCTGCGGTCGCAGACACGGCCACCGATAGCGTGGCGGGCGGCGTCACGACGTCGGGCACGACCGGCCCGGCGACGGAGCTGAGCGCAGGGACGGAGGTTGGAACCGGACCGGCGACCCCGATGACCTCAGGCGGTCTTACCTCGGAGTCGGAGTCGGAGTCGGAGTCGGAGTCGGAGTCGGAGTCGGCCTCGGAGCCCAAGACGACCGGCATCCCAACTGCGACGTCGGAGGACTCGGCCTCGAGCTCGGGCGATGAGGTCCCGATGCTGTCCGACGAAGGGTTGGTCGCGCGGTACTTCCTCGACGAGGCGGCAAGCGGCACCACGCCGATGATGGTTGTCGACTTCGCCGATGAGCCATTCCCTCTTCCTTTGGAGTACGTCGAGAACACGATGCACTACGCGAATGCCTTCGGGCATCGCGGGCTCGCGTTCGATGAGGCAGGTGCCGATGACGGCGCGCGAGCTCCCGTCGCCGAATCCAAGTTCAGAGGGCTCGAAGGGGCCACGGAGCTGACCTTCGAGGTTGTGGTCCGGCTCGACGAAGCGGTCGGCTCCGGCTCCAGGCTCGTCCATTTTGGTGACGCAGGCAACGGGACCGCAACGCTGAGCTCCAACGATCCCACCCAGCTCCAGTTCGCGTGGAACAACACCGTCGTGCGGGAGTGGGACTACTCGGCGTTCAGCGATAGCGTCGCTCACGTCCTGCACGTCATCGTCGACACCGACGCCGGCAGTGATGCCTCGCGGATCCGCCTGCTGGTCGACGGCAACGAACTCCAGCCAGTCATTCTCTCCGCGGTCGATCCCGGTGAAGCGGCGAGCTTGCCCGAAGACGCCATCTTCGCGCTTGGCAACCGAAACCAAGACCGGGCGATGCAGGGCATCCTCTTCTACGTCGCGATCTACGGGGTGCCGATCTCCGACAACACGGTCGCCTCGCACGTGACGTTGCTGAGCGGGAACGACGACTCGCCGCGCTAGAGCACATCTCAAAACCTCGCCACGCCGTCTCGCTGGTCTTTGGGCCCGATGGCGTCGTCGCGAGACCTTGCAGTACGCCCGGTACAGCTGCGGCTCCGCTCCTAACCCTCGGCCCCAAATCCGCTCCGAGCCAACGCGTCGAGGTTATGAGATGTGCTCTAGCCTTGGAAGCCGAGGCCCCGGTCACGGCAGCGTCATCGCTGTCCGCTGGCCGGCGCGGTCCCCGTGGCGCCACAGCTCATCGGAACGATCCCGAACACGAAGAGGCCGCTGAGCAGGAGCGATAGGGCGAGAGAGATCGGCAAGAAGCCCGTGGAGAGCTGTTCGTCCGACGAGTCCGCGTGCTGCGAACACTGATGCCCTCCGCCCAAGACTCTACGGTAACACCTGCGCGACAACTCGCGCAAAAGCGCGCCATCCGCCGGGTAACCAAAGGTCTGCCGGCTCACGGAATGTGCGATGGCGCCCCTTGCACCAGGCCAATGTCGCGCCCCACTTGCACAAAGGGGTCGGTGTGCCGTTAGATGCCGGCTCGATGGCGTCCGAATCGACATCTCCTTCCGTGGCCGCCGAGCCGCGCGGCTTCTTCCGCCGCTGGATCCTCGACTTCCACAACCGCACGGTCTTGTTCCGAGTCGGCAACTGGCTCTTCACGACCTACGCCTTCTTGGCGGGGTCGGCGTTCGCAGCTGGCTGCGCAGTGTCGCTCTGGTACACGGCGATGATTGGGATGGACGTCGTCTACATGGCGAAGCTGTACCTCTTCATCCTCGTGCCGATGATCCTCATCGGGCTGCGCTCGTTCAGCATCATGCTCGAGTGGCGAGAGTTGTTCCGCAATCCGCTGCAGACGATCATCAAGCCCGGCTACATGCTGCACGGCGGGATCGCTGGCGGCCTCGTCGGGTTCATGATCATCAGCCAGATCACCGGCGTTCCGCTGCTTCGGCTGCTTGACGGTCCTGCGCTGTGCCTCCCCCTGGGCGAGGCCATCGCGCGCCTCGGTTGCTACGTCTACGGCTGTTGCTGGGGTCGTCCGACCCAGAGCCGTTTTGGCGTCCGCTACACCAACCCAGAGTCCAAGGTGCTGCGCGCCGCCCCGCACTTGACCAACGTCAAGATTCACCCGGCGCAGCTGTACGCACTGGTGAGCTACCTCGGCATGTTCGCGGTGTTCTACGCGATTCTTCCGGTGCTTCCGTTCGACGGCGCGCTCGCGGGTCTGTACTTCGTCCTGCACTCGCTCGTGCGGCTGAGCCTCGAGTTCTTCCGCCAAGACGACCGCGGCAAGCTGTGGGGCAAGCTCACCCACACCAACGTCTACTCGTTCGCCATGATCCTCGTGGGTGTCGGGTTCTGGGTTGTGGGCGCGCAGAGCGACGCAGTCCTCAACGTCGATCTCAGCCACCGGCTCGTGCACGTGCTGACCAACGGGACGATCGCCCCGTGGATCGCGCTGTTCGGCACCGTGTTTGGATTCGCCTACGGCGTCCACTACGGCAAAGTCGGAAGCTGGCTCAAGAATCCCTCGGGGGGCATGAAGGCCAACGTCGACGAACTCAGCATGGGCGCAGCCCAGCGCATGGAAGCCAAGGCCGCCTCGGACGAGTAGCGCCACCCGCCGCCAGGCTCCTGGCACAAGCCCCGGCTCGGCCCCTTGCGGACCGACCGGGGTTTTTTCATGTTCGCCTTGGGGGCTGCTGGCGGCCTACACTCAGGGAACCTGGACGGAGGCCTCCGTCGCTGTCAGACCTACTGCGTTCGAACTCGGGGCAAATCATCGGGCCGCGTTGGTGCACATATGAAAGAGGAACCCATGCCGAGCGCCGCGACGCCCAGCCCAGAACACGGAGATCCCGCAGATCTCCGCGGAATCGTCCTCGACGGCCGCTACGAGATTGGGGAGCCCTTGTCCACGGGTGGGATGGGTACGGTCTATCAGGGGCAGCAGCTTGCGCTGAGACGACCGGTGGCGATCAAAGTCGTCAAGCCGGGCGTCATGAAGCGCGAGGTGCAGGTGCGCCGCCTCGTTCGTGAGGCCCAGACCACTGCGCTGGTCAAGCATCCCAACGTCATCGAGATCATCGACGTCGGGGTGATGGACCATGGCTCTGTCTACTTGGTGATGGAGCTGCTCGAGGGCATGGACCTTCGGACCTTGCTTCGCCAGGAGCGGCGCTTGCCGTGGTCCCGCGTCCGGACGATCGCGATGCAGGTCGCCGCCGCGCTCAAGGCTGCCCACGCGTGCGGTGTGATCCATCGCGACATCAAACCCAGCAACGTATTCCTTGTCGACCAAGCGGCCGGCATTCGTGGCGACTTCATCAAGGTGCTCGACTTTGGGTTGGCCAAGTCTCGCGCCGATGGGGGCCTGCCCGCGCTCACCGGAGCCGAAGAGGTCGTGGGGACCGCGGCCTATCTGGCCCCCGAGGTGGCGCGTGGCAAGAAGGCCGATTTCCGCAGCGAGGTCTACGCGCTCGGCGTGCTCATGTACAAGATGGCGACCGGCACCGTGCCGTTCAAAGGGAGCGGTCCGCTGGACGTGCTGGCCAAGGCCATCTCCAATCCGCTGCCCGCACCACGCACGCGCAACGCCGAGCTGCCCGCCGAAGCCGACCGCATCATCCGCCGTTGCCTTGCCAAGCGGCCCGACCTTCGGCCGCAGGACATGGACGTTCTGGAGCGCGACCTGCATGCGCTCGGTGGCGAACCGCTCAGCGTGGGTGGAGCGCCGCAACCGACTCCCCCTGCCGGCGCAACGGGCGATCGCACGCAGGTCACCCGGGCGCCACTGGCTCCCCCTGCGTCCGCACCGCGGTTTGAGATGCGCCCCCCGGCGATCCCCGTGGCGCGGCAGGAGGCGGAGAACCCTTCCGACGTGCTCGAGGCCGCGATGTCGCAGGTGCTCGATCTCGAGGTCGACGACGAGCCCAAGGTCAAGCCCACAAGCGGCCGGTCGCTTCGGCTCGTGCCGGATCCAGAGTCGACGCCTTCGGTCATCGGCGAGTCCGCCCCCTCGCTTGCGCCGCTCGCTGCGGTGATTCACAGCGAGACGGCCGTCGCGCCTGCGCCCCATCGCCCGAATCCTCCGGTGGGCAGCGTTGCCGAGGGCTTCGCCGCTGACCTGCCTCGCGATGCGCGAGGCTTCGCGCCCGCGCTCGCGCTCGATGCTCCGAGTCTGCCGCCGTTCGAGGCTGGACAGCCCGCGCCGCTCGAGCCGTCGAAGCCGAGTCGGGGTCGCCTTGTTGCGCTCATGCTTGCGATTCCCGTCGTGGCCGCCGTCGCGATCGGCGGACTCTGGGCGGCTGGAATCCTGTCTTCGGAGGACACGGGAGCGTCCGACTACGAGGTGCTCGCGGCCGCGGTCGATGGCACCTCCACGGAGTCCGCCGAACCCGAGATCTCCTGGGAACCCGACTTCCGGGCCACCCCGGCGGCCTCCGAACCTCAGGTCGGTGAGCCCGCCTGGTTCACGCCCCCGATGCTTCGTCGGCTGGAACCGGGTGAGATCGTCGCACCCGCCGTTGTCGCGGGGGACGTCCCGGAGGATCCCGCATTGGTCGCGGACGCGGAGCCGCCGAAGGTCGCACCCAAGAAACGTCGACGTCGGGCGTCCTCGGGGCGGTCGTCGAGGCCCGCGGTGCCCAAGGCGAGCAGGGCGAGGCCACAGCCGAAGGTCAGCACCGCGGTGATGGTGTGGGCCTGAACGTCCGAGGTATCGACCACCCACGCCATCTCAGTCTTCCTCGCCCTCCCCCAGCGCCTTCATCGTCTCGGTGGTCGTCGTCCACGGACCACGCGGAGCTTTCTGTCGTGCGGCAGCAATCATCTGGCGATCCTCCTCAAGACTCGGCACCGGCGTTGCCGGCGGCACCTCGGAGATCGCGAGTTTCACCCGAGAGCTTTTTTTGGACGAGACATCGAAGAGTTGCGACGAGAATGCTACTCCCTCGGCCCCAGTGGCACATGGTCCATGGGATAGACGGGCACGGTGCCATCGGCGTTGAACCAGCCGAACT
>CAYGTG010000158.1:0-11197 GCA_964352485.1 uncultured Nannocystaceae bacterium
GTCGAGTGACCACGCGAGAGGTCGCGCCGCTGCTGGTCGTGGTTCCCGTGCTGGGCCCAGAGCGAGCGCTTCAGGAGGACGAGTACTTCTCGGTGAGCGTCGATGCGTTGGGGTTCGACCGCCATGGCCTGCTGTGGGCGACGGGCGATGAGCGACTCTACGATTGCAGCGTGGCGACGGGGATCTGTGCGGCCCAGGGCATCCTTCCCCGCGACGCTTGGTTGATCTGGTTCGCCGACAACCCACAGGGCGAAGAGGTTCTGCTCGCCTCGGATGTCGGCTTCAATACGAGCCTCCTGCAGCGGCTCGCTGTCCCCTCGATCTTCGGTCCGCTCGCAAGTCAGCTCTTGGGAAGAGTGGAGCTGTGCACCGAGCCGGGCCCAGAAGCGCCGCCGGGTCTCTTGGCCGTCGCCGCCGGTCCAGTGCAGAAGCAGGGCGGCGTGGCGGTCGCTGTCGTGCGAGACGAGGCCGCGCTCAGGTTGACGTTTCTCCAGCTCGGCCTGGCGCCCGGGGTCGTCGAGCAGCACCGACTGCCCGGGGAGCTTCGGCCGGTTGCGATCGTCCCCACCGACCGCGGCGTTCTCCTCTTCGGAGCACAGGGGGCGATTCACGAGTGGTCGTCGGGCGGAGGACTCCGAAAGCTTACCGAGACGGGGCACGAGTGGAGGGCTGCGGCGGGGTTTGAGCTGGAGTCGCCGTGAGGGTGTGCTCTTGCAGGGTGAGATGAGGGCGGGCCAGCCGATCTCTCCGGTCGAGCCTGGGGAGACGTCGAACTCGATGTCGGCGTGGCCCCTCAGGCGAATCGACAGTCACGGCTCCTCATCAACGGGGGTCAGGGATCGAAGCGCAACCGTCTTCGCCGTTGTCGAAGTACTGGACGGAACCGGTAGGCCCGAGCACATCTTCTGCCAACGACTCGAGCTCACACGTAGGGAGGAGTGGATTGTGGAAGGCGGCCATCCCTCCCTCGATCAACTGGAGACTCGGAAGACCGAGGGTGACCAACGAGTCGTTGGCGTCGAGACTCAAATGGTTGATGTAGTCGAGAGACCCGAGGTCCAGCGCCGCGAGACCGGTCCACCCCACCGAGAGCTCGCCTTCGATCCGTTCCAGCTGGCTGAGTCCAGCCAAGCTCGGCATGTCGACACCTGAAACAAACAGGCTGTTGCTTAGCTCGCGCAGGCAGGCCAACGGGGTCAGGTCTGTAACTCCGGGCTCGATGCGGAGTGACCCAGCGATCCGGCTACAGGCCGCTGCCTCCACAACATCGGCGTTCGTCTCCAATCGGATGGGGCCATTGCAGGGCTCGCGAAGCGGTAGGCAGGGAACCGGCTCGAACGGTGGTTCAGACCCGGTGGAAGAATCCGACGTGGTGCCCCCGGTCGACGTGCTTCCATCGCTGCTGGTGTCGGCCACCTCGCCAGTAGTCCCGACCGGCTCACAGATGCAGGGTCCGAACTCTCCACCCGGTTCGCAGAATTTCGTCCCCCTGGCCATCGCCGGACACCAACACTCTTGTTCGACGTTGGGCGTGCATTCGGGCCCGGCAGAACCAGCTCCCGAACTCGTCGGCTGCGGCATATCGGCAGAGGACATGGACTCGCCCTCTTCGACGGAGATGAGCGGACTACACCCCGCCAGGGCAGCTGCGAAGGTCAGTGACGTTGCCAGGCAGGCTCTCCAAATAGAGGCGTTGGGAATCATCCGCGATCTTCTGCTTGCACTCGGAGAGAATAGCCCTGAGGTCAGTTTGGCGCGAGACAGCTCTCCGCGATCGGGTTCGGCCCGCGAGGGAAGCCACAGAGCCTGCTCGGCGGTCACCAGGCCCCTCAACCCTACCAGGTAGCGTTCAAGGCTCGAACACATCGACGGGATCGGAGACAGTCGCCGCGCGGACGAGCCAGCGGTCGAGCGTCTCCGCGTCACCGCAGGTCTCGATGCGCGTCCGAACGTCTGCGGGAACATGTAGTCCGCGTGCACGAAGGATGACGAGGAGCGCCTCGGCCTTGCCCTCCGCTTTGCCCTCCGCCTTTCCCTGAACGAGGCCCTTGGCGTGTCCTTCTGCGTGGAGCTGTTCTTCGATCGTCATGGTTACGGCCTCGGCTGTGGGCGCCTGCCCGTCAAGGATGGCACGGAACTCGGACAGCTGCAGGTCGCGGGAGGCCTTGGCAATGTAGCGCAGGAGTATAGTGAGCAGGTCCTTGCCTCGGGGTGTTTGGGCGAGGGCTTCGAGGTCTCCCGCCCACGACGGGAGGCTTCGTAGGAGTGCGTCTCGGTCTCGGGCGTCGCGCAGCAGCCACAGGGAAAGCCGCGCGGCGTTGGCGAGCGTTCGAGCGCGCAAGTCGGTGTCGTTTGAATGGTGAAGGTCGTCGACTGCGTATTGGAAGTCCGGGAGGATGCCCGGTGCGAGGTCGGCGAGTGAAAGCGAGAAGAGCTCCGCGAACCGCGTGGGGGCTGTCCACCCGCCGGGGACGTGGGCGAGGACAGCGGGGACGATGAGGGGCAGCGTCGCGTCGGGGTTCTCGTTGGAGTGGCGAGTCCAGATTCGGACCATGTAGCGAAGCAACCGCAGCGCCATGCGTGGCTGCGCCGTAGACTGGTGCTCGAACAGGACGTAGACGAAGACGGGCTCCTCGGATGGACGCGTGGCGGCCGAGAAGAGCAGGTCACTGTGCTGGTCTACGAGTTCTTCGTCGACGTAGGTGCCGGGTTGGGGGGTGAGGCTGGACCAGTCGATGCGAGCGGCGATGTGGCCGGGGAGGATGTGTTGCAGCTCTGCGGCGGCGTGTTCGGGTTGGCCGAAGATGGTCTTGAACAGCGCGTCGTGGGGAGCGTTGGTCACCGGGGGAGTGACGTAGCACTGAGTTGTGGTGTGGGCTGGGATGTGTTTTGTAGGCAGACACCTGTCCTCTGAAGACGCTGTCCACCACCGGCCGGCAACCGACATGACCGAGGTCTCTAGTCCAGCGTTCGCTGCTCGAGTACTGTCGTATCGCCGACCTCGCGCAGCACCAGGACCTCGCCGCCCTGCCCGAACGCGACGTCGCGACTCGGTTGAGTGGGGTGTGGTTCTCCTGGCCTGCCCGTCGGATGGCCTCTCCAGGGGACGAAAGCCCGTCACTCTCGGAGAGGACGTCGACCTCAAGCTCGCCCCAACCGAGGACGAGGACAGGCAAGGCACGAGGCTGCATGGCCTTGAGAACGCTGGGCGAGGGTCGAGTGACCACGCGAGAGGTCGCGCCGCTGCTGGTCGTGGTTCCCGTGCTGGGTCCGGAGCGAGCGCTTCAGGAGGACGAGTATTTCTCGGTGAGCGTCGATGCCTTGGGGTTCGACCGCAATGGCCTGCTGTGGGCGACGGGCGATGAGCGACTCTACTATTGCAGCGTGGCGACGGGGATCTGTGCGACCCAGGGCATCCTTCCCCCCGACGCTTGGTCGATCTGGTTCGCCGATAACCCGCAGGGCGAGGAGGTTCTGCTCGGCTCTGATGTCGGCTTCACGACGAGCCTCCTGCAGCGGCTCGCTGTCCCCTCGATCTTCGGTCCGCTCGCAAGTCAGCTCTTGGGAAGAGTGGAGCTGTGCACCGAGCCGGGCCCAGAAGCGCCGCCGGGTCTCTTGGCCGTCGCCGCCGGTCCAGTGCAGAAGCAGGGCGGCGTGGCGGTCGCTGTCGTGCGAGACGAGGCCGCGCTCAGGTTGACGTTTCTCCAGCTCGGCCTGGCGCCCGGGGTCGTCGAGCAGCACCGACTGCCCGGGGAGCTTCGGCCGGTTGCGATCGTCCCCACCGACCGCGGCGTTCTCCTCTTCGGAGCACAGGGGGCGATTCACGAGTGGTCGTCGGACGGAGGACTCCGAAGGCTGACCGAGACGGGGCACGAGTGGAGGGCTGCGACGGGGTTTGAGCTGGAGTTGCCATGAGCCAACACGGAAAGGCGCTGCTCGTCGAGGCGGTCGAGGTTGAGGACGGGTTCGGAGGCGGGCGCTGCATCCCGCAGCATGGGGTCGATCGCATGACCGGGCAGCAGCGCACCCGCGGGGTCGACGATATGGATCATCGCGACGTCGCCCTGCTGGCTGCCGACTGCGATGCGCCCGTGGCGATGCGGGCCGGTGCGGTCGAGCGGCCGGCCTGGGGTGCGGGATCGATCAGACCGCGCACGCGTCGATCGAGGTGGGGCGGCGGTGCGGCGAGATGAGCCGGACTGCACTGAAGGACGTGCCTCGACGAGATCGTCACGATGTTCGAGTCGTGGTGGTCGCCGGGTCGGATCATGTTGTCAGTCCTTTGTCGTACCCTACCCACAGGTGCCCCGCGACACCCCAGTATTTCCGATTGTCCTGGTCTGGCACGCAACCGGCGAGTCCGAGGAGTACGAGGACGAGCGGGACCTGCTCTGTAATCTGGAGTCCTTCGACACCGCGACCGACGCCCACGAAGCCACCGCGAAGGATGCACACGGACGGGTCGTGCGCCTGAGCGTCGACATCGCGCGCGGGAGCGTCGACGTGGAGTTGGCCGACCTCAGCTCGCCCCAAGGGTAGGGTAGGAAGCGACCGAGCCGTCCGCTCCGAACTCTCCTTGGAGCGCTGGCCAGTTCGAATTCCGTAGCCGGGCCGACACAAACAGGCGAGCCTTCCGCCAGGGTTGGTGGACGACACGCAGCGGAACCCCCTGCCCGATCTTCCCGAAGTCCCCGGGGTGCTGGCTCAGGTGCCGACCGAAGTCACCATGGTCAGTTGCTCGGGCGCTCGACTTTTCGGGAGCATCTGCTTCACTCCACAGACCCACTCATTCGCGGTCGCATAGTCCACGATGAAGTCCCTGACGTTTTCGACACACCACTTCGCGCAGCCGTAGCTCATGCACGCTCTCGGGAACAACGGTTCCGACTCGGGGAAGAATGGGCTGAGCGCGAACCGGCTCTTGAGTTTTCGGTCGAGTGATCAGGAGCCCGACATCCTGCGCGGGGCTGCGACCGAAATTGGGGCTCTTGTTCCCCTTCAGCTGAGGAAGAAGGTCGATCCGCTCGCGCAGTGTTCTTCGCTCCTGGAGATCAATCGCAATCCTCAGGAGGTCAGTGGGCTGCTCAGGGAAGTTCTGTTCGAGGTCAAAGGGGACCTCATTGACATACGCTTCAAGCGACGCTGCGGCAGAGATGACGGTAGCGACCGTCTTGGCTCGTATCTCGTCGTAGAAGTTCCCGAGTTCCTCGCCCTGGTTTGCCGTCTCACACGCGTGCACTTCGAGCGCAAAACGGTGCGCGTGGAGAAGATGCGCATTTGCGAAGTTCGAGCGTACGCGGCCGGTGGCTTTCAGTTGAACGCCGTCGAGAACGGTCACGCTGGGAACGTGGCACAGATTCTTCCGGGGCGTTCAGCCGAAATGAAGTGGGAAAACCCCGGGGGGAGGGACGGAGAGCGGGGTCGTCGGGCAGCGGGCCTGCAACCGGATGTGGATTGGGGCTGAGTCCGGGAGAGAGAAGGCATCGGTGTGAAAAGACGGGCCCGCAGCGGACCACCGACGCAGCGGGGGCCAGAGTCGAGATACGCCGAGACGAACGCGGTGGGAAGCGCCGCGCATCGGGAGACCAAGGCGAGAGCGTTCTGGCCGCTGCCGAGAACAGCAGAAGTTGTCCGAGATGAAGCTCGGTGGTGATGTCCTCGGGCGTGGTGACGACGGGAGTGACCCACATGGGTCTATTTCCAGCGGGCGCGCAAGATTCGGAAACTCTAAACTGTCCAAGTTTCGGGAGCACGTCGGCCGACAACCCGTGTGCCGTCGGGTGCGCGCTTCTTTGCGAAACACCCGTGACAGTGGTGCGGGTGCCCCTCTGCGCCTGGATCCAGCGACGCCAGTAACGAGGTGACGCACAGGCCCTCATCTGTCAGGCTTCTTTCTCCGTCGTGTGAGCGCGCCGCTCCACCTCCCCCGGCTCGCGCACCTCCTCATGGCCAAAGCAGACCAGATCAAGGCGCTGATCCGCTCCCACGCCGAGGGCGAGGACGAACGCTTCTACGCCATCGCGATGCAGGTCGCCGCGCAAGCGGCCCGCGCGGGCCAGAGCAGGTTCGCGGGTGAGCTGCAGAACCTTGTCGACGAGGCCAAAGCTCATCGACCTGCCGCCACGACGGCGTCGCCCGGACGCGCGGTCCCTCTCACCCAGCCACGTGGCGAGCTCGCCGGCCTTCTCACCGCGCACTACCCCAAGACCCGGTTGGCCGCGATGGCCTTGGACGATGCGCTCGCGGATCGACTGCAGCGCGTGCTCCGAGAGCAGCGCCAACGCGAGCGGTTGCTCTCCCACGGCTTCAGCCCACTCCGAAAGCTATTGCTGGTCGGACCTCCGGGTACGGGCAAGACGATGACCGCCTCGGCCCTCGCGGGCGAGCTCGGCCTCCCTCTGTTCACGATCCAACTCGACGGCCTCATCACGAAGTTCATGGGAGAGACCGCTGCCAAGCTTCGGCTGGTCTTCGACGCGATCGCCGAGACCCGGGGCGTGTACCTGTTCGACGAGTTCGACGCGCTGGGAAGCCAACGTGGAAGCGGGAACGACGTGGGAGAGATCCGGCGCGTACTCAACTCGTTTCTCCAGTTCCTTGAGCTGGATGACTCTGAGAGCCTGATCATTGGCGCCACCAACCACGTCGCGCTCCTCGACGATGCGCTGTTCCGCCGCTTCGACGCGGTGCTGGACTACGCCTTGCCCAGTGAGACGATGAGCGGAGCGGTGATGCGCGGAAGGCTTGGCCTCCTCGACACGTCGGCGGTGGATTGGGGGCGCGCCACGGACGCTGCGCAGGACCTCAGCCATGGGGAGCTCACTCGGGCCTGTGAACAGGCTGCCAAGGACGCTCTGCTTGGCGATAAGACCGCGATTACCACTGCCGGCCTTGTTGCCGCACTGGAGGAGCGGCGGCTGACACGACGTCGGCTTTGAAAGACAGCATCAGGACGGATGCCACTCGATGAGCACGCTTAGAGACCGACCCCACATCGAAATCTCCCCCGGGCGTTGGAGAAAGGTGGAGCCCTACCAAGGCCGAGCCGGAGGTACCACCGACACGCCTGGTCCTCCCCCGTCGGGACGTATCGCGCATGGTGAGTCGCTACGAGCGGCACTCCAAGCGGCCGAGCAAGACGCGGTAGAACGCCGAGACGCTGCATCGGTCAGCATTACGGGCGCGACACCTGGCGTGTACCTGGAGTTCGAATCCCTCCCCGGCTGGGACCTTCATCTGACCGGCCTCGAAGCGCTGAGAAAAACAGACGCAACACAGCACGTCGAGCTGGTCGCGGTCTCCGAAGAGGTCAACGCCACCGGGGAAAGATCGCAGCGCGCCGCTGTCTTTGTGCCAGACGGTCAGCTTGGGGTGTTCCTCAAGAAGCTCGACAAGTACGTCGACCCCACCGAGCCCAAGCCGAACGAGCGCAGGAACTGGCGGTTGTATGATCGGGTGGCCAAGCTCCAACGAGCGGCTCTTCGAGCGCTCTGGACCGACTCCTCTGACCAGTTTCCGACGTCAGACGATGAACTGCTCTGGCTCGAAGTGTGGCTGCGGCGGACAGACGGCGGTGAGGTCAAGCGGCTCCGCCAGTTCTGCGACGCCTCCGGCATCACCATGGCATCGCGCTGGATTGGCTTCGATGCGCGGATCGTCGCGCTGGTCCGAGCATCACTCAAGACCCTCGCGGCGTCCCTGAACGTGATGGGCGATCTTGCGGAGCTGCGTCGCGCCAAGGAGACCGCCACCTTCTTCGTGCGCGAGTCCACCGCCGACCAAGGGCAGTGGACCCTCGACCTGGCTCAGCGCACGCAGGCCGCCGGACTCAATGCTCCCGCAGTCTGCCTGCTCGATACCGGGGTCAACGCCGGCCACCCGCTGCTCGAGGGGTCGTTTGGGCCCGGCGACTTGCACACCTGCGACCCCGCCTGGGGAGGTCACGACCACGATGGCCACGGAACGAAAATGGCCGGCGTCGCCCTCTACGGGGACAGTCTCGTGGAGTTGTTGGCGAACTCGGAGCCCGTCGAGCTTCCGCACCGACTCGAGTCGGTCAAGATCTTGCCTCCAAGGGGCCAGAACGAGCCCGAGCTCTACGGCGCGCTGGTGGCAGAGGCCGCAAGTCGGCCCGAGGTGCACGAAGCCGGACGCCGTCGGATCTACGCCATGGCGCTGACGACCGGCGATGGGCGTGACCGTGGTCAGCCGTCATCCTGGTCCGCTGCCATGGATGCCCTCGCCGCCGGTCGCACGTTCGACCCCGACGACGATGGTTTGAAGTATCTCGGCCCCGTCGAGGACAATTTCCGTCGGTTGTTCGTCGTCAGCGCGGGCAACACCCATCCCAACGCTCTACGTCCCGACCATCTTGAGGTGTCCGACGCCGAGCCGGTCCACGACCCCGCCCAGGCATGGAATGTCCTGACCGTCGGCGCCTTCACCGACAAAACGGTGGTCCGCGACGCAGAGCTGAACGACTGGAGGCCCGTAGCGGAGCGGGGGGAGCTCTCACCGTGGTCCACCACATCCGTCGAGTTCGAACCCGCTTGGCCCAACAAGCCGGAGGTGGTCTTCGAGGGAGGCAACCTTATCTGCAACGCCTCGGGTGATGTCGACTTCCACGGCGACGACCTGGCGCTACTCACCACGAACCATATCCCCGCTGAAGCACCGCTTGTCACAACCGAGGCGACCAGCGCGGCGACGGCCCAAGCGGCACGATTTTGCGCGACGATCGCGGCCGAGTATCCCTCGTACTGGCCAGAGACCATCCGCGCGCTGGTGGTCCACTCCGCGGAGTGGACCGACGCCATGCAGCAGCGGATGGATGCTGAAGCGAGCAAGAAAGAGCGCGGCAAGCTCCTTCGGCGCTACGGCTACGGAGTCCCAAATCGCGCACGAGCGCTACGAAGCGCGACCAGCTCGGTCACGCTCGTTGCCCAGGACGTCATCCGCCCCTTCGACGAGGGGAGCATGCGGGAAATCCACCTTCACTCGTTGCCCTGGCCGAAGCAAGTGCTCGCCGACCTAGGCGCCGCGACGGTTCGTGTACGCGTGACCCTGTCGTATTTCGTCGAGCCAAACCCAGGCAGGCTCGGCTGGAAGACCCGGTACCGCTACCAGTCGCATGGTCTCCGCTTCCAGGTGAAGGGTCCGCTGGAGGAGGTGACCGATTTCCGGAAGCGTCTCAACAAAGCCGCGCTCGCCGAAGACGAGGAGCCCCCCGAAAACCTCGGCGACAACGCCAAGTGGTTCCTCGGTCCCCAGGCCCGCGACCGCGGTTCCATTCACTCGGACGTTCTGACGGACGTCGCTGCTAGTATCGCCGAACGAGGCGTTCTCGCCGTGTACCCCGTCGGTGGCTGGTGGAAGGACCGGAAGAAGCTCGACGGCAGTGAGGCGGGGGCTCGGTACTCCCTCATCGTTTCGATCGAGACCGAAGATGTGAACGCGGATGTGTGGACTCCGATCCACAGCGCCATCGCCGTCCCGCAGCCGATCCTGACCTCCAGCTAGCTCGCTCGTCGACGTTCGTGCGGGGTGGTTGTTGACGTTCACGCCGGACGGGGTCCGCAGCCTTCGCCCTTGGACTTTCCTCGCACAGGCGGCCGGCCGGCCGCCCGCGCCTCAGCCGTCCAATCCCGTGCCATCCTGACTCCATCCGCTTTGTCCCGTTCGCTTTGCTCCGGCGCATCGTGGCGTATGGCCTGCTACCCCCTGCTACCCTGGCGCGTGACCGGTGGTCCTCCAACATCCGAGCGCCTAGTCAGCCAGAACGTTGCGGAGACGACATGGCTCCGCCTCCGGCGACTGACCAGCTCAAAGCTATGCCGAAAGGTGCTGCTCAAGAAGACGAGCGGACTCTCCGAAGATGAACTGGAGCGCAAGGCCGTCGGGGTGGCGTCGGCGGTCCGCTCCGCAGTGGGTTTCTTGGAGCCTCGTGGCTTAGACCTCAACGCGCGTTTGCTGAACCGATACTACGGCATCCTCCAGATCAGCATCGCAGAGCAGGTTGCGTCGCCCGACCCAAAGGCCGACCTTGAAGAGGTGCAGCGACACACCGATCGCGGGCACGGTGTCGCGTTCATTAACGAGCCCAAGGTCGACTTTCCTGCGGGTTGCCACATCGCGTGCATGACGAGCGGTCACTTCCGGTCGTACTGCAAGCACCTCGGCCTCAACCTACGGGACGTCTGGTTCGAGCAACGGCCGCGGGACATTGAAAAGCTGTTGCCCGAGCAGCGCTCGAAGATCATCTCAGCTGCCGACCTTCTGCGGCGGGTTCCAGAGCTGCAGCGCCTCGTGCCGGAGGTTCTCGACAAGCCTCCGCTTTCCTTCCAGGTCTCGCACGCGAGTCGAAACATGGAGCCAATGGCCGAACGGACCAAGGCGCAAATCTCGCAAACAGGGCGATTTGGCTTCGCGGCAGCACCAGAGGGGCCCACGACTGTAACCTACGCCGGTATTCATCCGGAGGGAACTGTAGATGCGGCGTTCCTCAGTGGCCTCGGACTCCCGTTCCAGAACATCAGGCAGGACGGCGAGAAGCAGTTCATCGGGGAGATCGAACACCCGTCGAGTGAACTCTGGTGGAACTCGTTCGAGACCTACAAGTCCGGGTACTGCGGGACGAGCGTCGTCGCCCCCTTTTGGGGTTCGGTCAACGACGTATTCGTCCTCCACTTCCTCATCCTCTACGGATGCAGCATTCTGGTTCGATACTTGCCCTCGGTCTGGCAGCGGATCGACGCAGGAGATCTCGATGATGTTCGAGTTCTGCTCGAACACTACGTCAGTATCGTCGACAACGTGCTCCCGGCGATCGCCATCGAACGGATCACCGGTACCCGGCTCCAAGTCGAACAGCCAGGTGGGCTCTTCTCGCCAGTCTGATCGTGCTCCCAAACAGGGATGTCGGCAGATTCGGCCACATCTGAACAACCCGAGTTCCACCTTTGGGCTCAGGGCTGGCATTGGCCCACGCCAACGAGCCGCCCGACGTGGGCGTGGGCGGCTCCAAGTCAGATCGGGATCTCTGGGACGAACGAACGAATCCCGCTGGTGGCCAACCTGACCGACGACGACGACAACGACACGATCGACCTCTGCGACATCCCCGACATCGTGGTGGTCGCCTAGGCCACGCTCGGCGGCCCCGCCCATATCCACGTGCCGGGCGGCGAGACGGGGATGC
>CAYGTG010000159.1:0-11163 GCA_964352485.1 uncultured Nannocystaceae bacterium
GTCCTGCGCTACGCGGTACTCGGGGACGTAGGTGATGACGGTCTCGAACATCGACATCGGTGCGGGGTCGAGCGCCGTGTCGGCGCGGCCCGCTTTCCCGACCACCCGGTCGACCTCCGGGACCTGGGCGATGGCCGCGTCGATCCCCGAGAGCATCTCGAGGACCTCACCCATCGACGCATGCGGCATCGTCGAAGGCATGTACAAGAACGAGCCCTCGTCGAACGGCGGCATGTACTCCCGCCCAAACCCCGGAAACGCGTGCGCGATCTTAGACACCGGTCCCGCTGTTCGGACCTGCCGCGGAAGCTGTCCGAACACGCTGTCGAACCCCAACCAGGCGGTCGTTCCGAATAACACCACGGACGCGGGAAGCAGTAGGAACAGCGCTTTGTGGCGCAAGATGGCCCACAGCAGCCGCGGATAGGACGACTCGAACATTCTGAAGGTGCCCAACACGAGCAGGATGAGGGCCCCGACAAACGCAACGTTGACCGCGAGGCCTTCCCCACGGCCCAGCGGGAGCCAGTCTTCGGCGAGCAGGAGGGTCACCGCGACGATGGCGAGTACATTCTCCCCGACCGTGATGCCACGGCTGACACCTCGATTCAGGAGCGGTCGCGCCAGGCGATAGACACCCAGCCCGAGCACGAACGAGCCACCCAGCAGCGAGTACGGCAGCAACATGCCGCCCAACCCCAGCAGGACCCAATCCCGGGCATGCTCGGAGCGGAACAGCGACGCCGCGACGCGGCGGATGCCCGTGCTGGGGGTCGCCGGCGCGGTGGGGCGCTCGCGAAACACGACCAACGCGGCACCGGGAAGCACGAGCAACGCGAGAAGAAGGACTCCGCCCATCGCGAACGTCTTGGTGAAGGCCAGTGGCCCAAACAGCCGCAGTTCAGTGGACGAGAGGCCGAACACCGGCAAGAAGCTGACCACCGTGGTGAGCACCGAAGTGACGACTGCCGGCGCCACCTCGGCTGCGGCTCGGCGCACCACCACCACTCGAGAGGCGCCGGGCGAAGCGTCCTCGAGGTGCTGGCTGATGTTCTCGACGAACACGATGCCAATGTCGACCATCGTCCCAATGGCGATCGCGATCCCACCAAGGGCCATGATGTTGGCGTCGACGCCCGAGAGCTTCATCGCGACGAAGGCTGCCAGGACGCCCAACGGAAGCATCATCGAGATCAACATCGAGCTGCGCATGTTTCGCAACATGACCAACACCACGATGATGGTGATGAGGATCTCCTGAAACAGCCCGGTGGAGAGCGTGTCCAGCGTCTCTTCGATGAGCGTGGTCCGATCGTAGAACGGAACGACGGTGACCTGGCTGACCGTGCCGTCTTCGAGGGTCCGGCTGGGAAGGCCAGATTGAATCTGCTCGATCTTCTCCTTGACCGCCGAGATGACGGCCAGCGGATTCTCCATGTAGCGCGCGACGACAACACCTCCCACGGCAGGGGCTCCCTCGTCGTCGAGCGCACCGCGGCGTAGTGCGGGGCCCATCGAAACCCGCGCGACATCGCGGACCCGGATTGGCGTGTGCTCGCGGGCTACGACCACGGTCGCCTCCAGATCTTCGAGCGTCTCGATGAACCCGAGCCCGCGCACCATGTACTCGGCGCCGTTGACCTCGAGCGTGCGTGCACCGACGTCGAGGTTGCTGTTGCGGACCGCATCCGCGATCTGAGCGAGCGTGACGCCATGTGCCCGCATCGCGTCGGGGTCGACATCGACCTGGTACTCCCGAACGAACCCGCCCACGGAGGCGACCTCGCTGACGCCCTCAACCGACTGCAGCGCGTACCGGACGGTCCAATCCTGGATGCTGCGCAGCTCGTCGGGATCCCAGCCTCCGACGGTTCGTCCCTGTGAGTCTTGGCCCTCGAGGGTGTACCAGAAGATCTGCCCCAAGGCGGTTGCATCGGGTCCGAGCGTGGGCGTGACCCCGTCGGGAACGGTCCCCGGCGGTAGGGAGGCCAACTTCTCCAGCACCCTCGATCGTGACCAGTAGAACTCGACGTCGTCGCTGAAGATCACCGAGATGGTGGAGAACCCGAAGGCCGACGAGCTACGGACCGTGCGCACCCCGGGAATCCCCAGCAACGCGGTCGTCAAGGGGTAGGAAACCTGGTCTTCAATGTCTCGGGGTGAGCGTCCTTCCCAGGCCGTGAAGATGATCTGCTGATTCTCGCCGATGTCCGGGATCGCATCCACCGGAACCGGGTCCCGCGGCATCGACCCGCTTTCGAAGGAGAACGGCGCGACGTAGATGCCACCGGCGACGAGCATCGTCGCGAGCAAAAAGACGATGAGCTTGTTCTCGATGAACCAGCCGATGAGCACCTCCCATGCGTCGCGCGGCGCGTCTGGGTCGGGTTGCGGATGCCCGGTCAATGCTGATGCCCTCCGGCGCCCGCTCGCCCGTTCGTCGCTGGCCCCGCCGAGGGAGCCCTGAGGTAGGCGCCCGGGGCAACCTCCGTCCGAATCTCACCGCAGTCCAACATGGAGGCACCGAAGTAGGGGTTGTCGACCACGGCCCCCTGCTGCAGCCACAGCGCCCCTTCGTTCCGCGCCGCCATCGGGCAATGGGCCAGCCGGACCGCCTCTTGGAGAGGGTTTCCGAAGCTCCCCAACAACCGAATGACAGCCTGGCTCAGCGGCTCGAACCCCTCTCGAGCACCTTCGAGCGTCTCCGCCCTCGAGACATGTTGCGCGTGACCACGCAACGCGATCGAGGTCGCCGACCACGCCTCCTTGGCCTCGGTGGGCCGCGTCAACTCCACCGCGACGACCGCATCGGTGAGCGCGACCGCCGAGGTCTTGGCACGCTCCAGGTCGTCATCGGCAAGCGCAACCTGGGCCGCCAGATACGCGGATACGACCGGGGCGAGTGCCGCTCGCTGCTCGTCGGACAGCTCGACCACGCGGTCCCAGACCCCTTCCTCGTAGTCGTCCGCCGAGGTCATCATGCTGGCCCCACCCCGGATCTGCAGGTCGGCGTCCAGCGCGAACGCACCTCGCGTCACGACCCTGTCCCCTTCGGAGAGCCCCGCCACGACCGGATAGACCTTTCCCAACCGCGGGCCGAGGCGAACGGTTCGAGCTTCGTAGGCAACGCGGTCGTCTTCGTCCACCTCGACGTACACCACCGCGCGCCGACCGGTGAACAGCGGCGCGGTCGAGGGCACGACCAGCGGCGTGGGCGAGCCGTCAGGGTGTTTTGTTGCGACCGTCGCCTCGGCGAACATTCCGGGCCGAAGGCGCCCATCTCGATTCTCGAGCTGAACACGAACCCGCGCGGTGCGTCGCTTGGGATCGAGGATCGGATCGATGAAGGTCACCGTGCCCTCGAACACCTCGTCAGGCACTGCGTCAACCGAGACCTCCACCGTCTGCCCCAGCGAGACGCGGGCCAGATCGCTTTCGTAGGCATCGAGCTGCACCCAAAGCGTGTTCAGGTTGGCGATGCGATACAGCGAGGCCCCGGTGGTGATGTACGCCCCCTCGGTGGCAATACGTTCGATGACGGTCCCCGAGAACGGGGATCGGATCGCCACGGCTCGGGTTGGCCTTTTTTGGCCTTCCATCCGCGTGACCTCGGCATCGGGGACACCGAGCAGCGCGAGTCTCTCGCGGGCGGCGTCCAGGGCAGCATCGGCAGCCCAACGAGTGGTTTCCGGGCTGTCACGCATACGGTCCACCTGCCGTTTCGCGACGAGCAGGTCTTGATGGGCGGCAAAGACCTCCGGACTGTAAAGCGTCGCGATGACCTGACCTTTACGGACGCGACTACCGGTCTCCTTCACCCGCAGTTTGTCGATGCGTCCGCCGATCCAAGACGTCACGGTTTTGAGGGAAGCCTCGTTGGGCTCGATGCGCCCCAGCAGGCGCAGGTCGGCGGTCGCATGCGCCTGGCGACGTACCGCGGCGGTGGTGAGTCGCGATAACATCCGTGCCCGCTCCGAGAGCACGATGCGGTTGCCAGGCCCAGCCGCGCCGTCGTCGCTCGACAACGGGATCATGTCCATCCCGCAGATCGGGCACGGTCCGGGCTCGGGTTGCCGAACCTGAGTATCCATCGCGCACGTCCAGATCGTGTCGTTCCGGGACGCTTCGTCATCGGCCTGCGTTCGTTCGCTCGCCTCCTCGCCAGACGAGAACAACGCGAAGGCTCCGGCGCCGAGACCGAACCCAAACGCGACGAACACCACCGCCCGCATCAGCCCCCCGGACGCGGCCTGCGCTTGCGGGCCGGGTGCGCGCAGCACCTGCGCCGCGACGTCGAACGCATCGGATCGCTCCTGGGACGTGGGTCCACTGTCATCCGAACTCTCAGGGTCAACGTTGGTCTTCATCGGTAGCTGCCTCGGATGTTCGGGCCTCGGATGTTTGTGAGGTGGGACGAGATGTGCGAACCGGGCGGCCAACGGCACGCTCGAGTCGAGCCAGCTCGGTGCCGTAGTCGGCCTGCGCGGCGAACCGCTCCCCGCGAAGGCCCAACAGCGCTTGCTCGGCGAGGAGAAGCTCGGCCACCGTTGCGCGGCTGGAGGCGTAGCTGGCCAAGACCGACTCGAACGTGGTTCTGGCCTGTGGGATCAGGGTGCTGCCGTAGAAGTCGACCCGGCGAACGGCGTCGTCCACGAGCGCCGCATGCTCGCCGACCTGTGCCGCGACCCCGTTGCGGGCGTCGAGGGCCCTGGAGCGAAGAGCAGCTCCCCGCGCGCGAGCCTCCGATTCACCCGCCTTGTACGCCCGGGACCACAGCGGAACCTTCAACGAGAGAGACAGCGCGACCGCGTCTTTTCCGCTGTCCGCAGGCCCCGGGTTGGCCGGAGCCTCACCGGTGAGAATCCAGTCCACCCCTACGCCGAAACTCGGCGCCCGCTCGGCCCGAGCCTCACGCACCCGCTCGCCCGCGGCGTCGGAGAGCGTGGCCAGGACTTGCACGTCCGGGTGCTCGGCCGCCGCCGCACGCAGTTCCTCGGGCGTTTCGGCGAGGCCTGCGACCTGGGGCTCGCGCGGACTGACCGGAGTCGGGGTGTCGTCGGGAGCTCCCAGCACGCGCACGAGCTGAATGCTCGCGACCCGCTGAGCTTCGAGCAGGCTTGCGTGCCGGTCCCGAGCTCGGGAGCCCATCAGGTCGATCTGCGCGAGGTCCGAAAGCTGCGCCGCGCCCACAGCGAGCCGGCCTCGCACCTGCTCGGACAAGCTTTGCAGCACGTCGATCTCATCGCGCAGCACCTCGCCCTGCCGTTGCAGCTGCCACAGGTTCCAGTACGCAGCCGACACGTCGGCGGCGATGTAGAGCGCATGACCTTCGAACCTGCGCTGGGCCGCCTGTGCTTCGAGCTGGGCGGCATCACTGCCGGCCCGAAGCTTGGTGGGCCACGGGAACCACTGTGATGCTCCGAAGCGGTGTCGCTGGGGGCCGACACGCGTCTCCACGCTGCGCACGAACACCGCGTAGGAGATCGTTGGCTCGGGCAGGCGACGCTCCTGATCGGGGCGGAACGTCGCCGCGCGCCAGGTCTCGAAGCTGGCCCGCAGTGCGGGACTATGCGCGAAGGCATAGGCCAGATACGCGCCCAGCGTGCCATCGAATTCTTCGGTGGCCTCAGGTGTGTCCGCTTGGGACACAGGCTCGGCGAGCGTCGCCTCGACCGCCCGAAGATCTCGAGCGAGCTGCGGCGATGTTCTCGCGCACCCGGGCAGGCCCACGGTGAGCATCGCAAGAATGGTTCGGCCGACAAAGCGGCCACAGAAGGTCATGGAGGGTCCTTGAAGACGCGAGGAAACGTTGATGCGGGCGGCCAAAGGCCACCGCAGTCGTAAGGTTCGACGACGACGTTCCTCAGAGCAGCAGGGCCTGATGACTCAGGAACACCGACAGCTTCTGCGGCGGACCACGGCCCGAGCCCGGGCACGGCAGAGCCGAGCGCAGCACCGAAACGGACCGCTGCGACGCAGGGGAGCGGCGAGCATTCGGCACCCACGACTCGAACGATTCGCCGACCACCGCGGCGACCACCACGTCGGTGGCTTCTACGGATCCGCAGCAACTCGGCCGCTGGGCGACGTCCCGAGGTGTCCCCTGCGGCGCCTCGCGCTCACACGGACACGCACACCCGCTCGAGCCCATGTCGCAGGCCCACGATCCGGCCCAACCAGCGCTGAGGAGCAGCACCACGGCCATCAGGGCGGCGACCAGCATTGGCCCGCGCTGCTGTCGTAGACGTGCCGCACCCATCATGCGACAAGTTGTCGCACCCCAGATGTCTTGTCAAGGACGGGTCAGCCGGGCGATGCGGTCCACCGATCCGGCCGGCTGAGACAGCCGGCGACAGCGCTGCCTACAGCGGCAGGCGCACGACAAAGCGGGTGCTGCCAGGCTTGCTGTCCACGTCGATCGCTCCGCCGTGGGCGTGCAGGAGTCCGCGCACGACGGCCAGCCCCGGGCCAATGCCTCGCTGACGATCGATGGTGAAAAAGCGTTCGAACAGGCACGCGGCGGCGTCCGCAGAGATACCCGCGCCATCGTCGAACACCTCCACCTGGACCTCGGTGCCCAGGCGCGCCACCCGAAGGACAACCCGTTCGCGGCCGCTTCGTCAGGACGGGGACCCGACGCCGGTCTCCTCGACGAAGCGGTCTTCGAGGCTCTTGCCCACCTGAAGCTCGACGAAGGGAAGATCCAAATCGGTGAGCCTGCGTGCGACGTCGCTGGCCGCGTATCCAGGGCTGGTCAGCGCTGCGTCGAAGTCCAGCTGCAGCCGGCCCTGCGTGGGCAACCATTGGGCAGCGGTGATCGCAGGCAGCGCGCACAGCTGCTCGATCTGCTCGGCCGAGGGGGCGCCGGAGAGCCGGATCATCAGCACCGCGGCGCTCCCGACCACCCGTCCAACGTGGTCTTGGCGAACGAGCGTTCCCCGGTCCAAGATCGCCACCTCGGCGCAGAGGCTCTCGATCTCGGCGAGGTTGTGGCTCGACACGACGACGGTTTGGTTGGGCCCGATCGACCGGATCAATCCATGGATTCCGCGAGCCGCGTGGGGGTCGAGCCCCGCGGTGGGCTCGTCGAGGATGACCACCGCTGGATTGCCGAGCAGCGCCTGCGCGATCCCGCCCCGCTTGAGCATCCCGTGCGACAACGCCTTGGCCCGCTTGCGCGCGACCTCCGGCAGACCCACGAGCGTCAGCGTTCGCTCGACCTCGGCCTTGGCCTTGGCATCCGACAGCCCCTGCAGGCGACAGAAGTGCTCCATCTGCCGGCCCAGCGGGAGCTCGCGGATGAAGCTCGCGTCCTGGGGCAGCACGCCGATCGCCCCTGGCGGTGGGGGGAATCCCGGCTCGAGTGGAGCACCGAGAATCGAGACCGATCCGGCATCCTGTCGCAGAAAACCCGAGATCACGGAGAACAGCGTGGTCTTCCCCGCGCCGTTGGGTCCGACCACCCCAAACACGCCGCCGACGGGAACGGTGAGGTCCACGCCGGCCAACGCCTTGTTGGCGCCGTAGCTCTTCGCGAGGCCGCGAATCTCGATTGCCGCGCTCACAGGTCGCGCCTCCTGAAGTGGGCCAGTCCGAGCGCAATGGCGACGACCGAGTAGATCACCACGCGTGCGGCGCTTTGGGTCCACGACGTCCAGTCGTCGAGGATCAGGTGCCAACGGCCGTGGGTTGGCCACAGCGATTCGATGACCTGAGCGAGCAGCTCGACCTCCATCCAGTGCCGAGCCGCCGCAGCTGCCAGGCCCACCGCGAGCCACAACAACACGGCCAGAAGCGCCACCCGGCGCGCGCCACCTCGCAGGGTCCCGAGCAGCCCGAGCAGCGCCAACAACGGAAGCGCCGCCACCGAGACCGTGATGATGCTTCGGCCGAGGTACACCAGCTCGGCGACGCCCGGGATACTTCCCGCACGCACCTGGATGTATCCCGCCATCGAGACTGCCGCGACGGCCAGCGTCAATGAGATGAGCGCCCAGGCCCCAAGCAGCTTGCCCAGGTACAGCGTGGTGCGGTCGACCCGGAACGCCAGGTAGCGAACGTGGCGCGTTTCGATATCCCCGGCGCATTGGTCGTAGCCCATGGTCAGGGCGAGCAACGGCATCGCGAACATCAAGAACCCAAACGCTCCGACCAGCGGAGGAGAGTGTGCCTCCACTGTGGCCCGCACGGCGTCGAGCGGGAACTCGGCCATCGAGGCCACCATCTCGGTCATCATCCGAAATGCATCGGCCTGCTCGCCGGACGACGCCTCCTGCAAAGCACGCCCAAGCTCGGCGAGCTGCCGGCCGACCACGGCAGAGGCGATGATGAGGGACACCAGCGCAACGATCCCCGAGACCGAACGCAGCCGCCGCGCCACCTCGAACCGGCAGACATGCCACACCTGCAGGGTTCGGGACGCCATGATCCCGCTGCACTTACCACGATGTGGGAACGAACTCGACGCGGTCCTGCGGGCACTCGCCGTACAGGCACAGCTGACAGTCGGTCAGCGGCGTGAACAAGCCGCATGCGTCCTGGCACGTGGTCGCCGCGCAGTCGGTCAGCACCGCTCCATCCGAGATGCCCTCGGGATACCGGGTCCAACAGTCCTGGTTGCCTGCGCTGGGTCGCCGGCGCGGCCACGTCGCGGAACTGGGCCAGCGCGCCGAGCATTCATCCCCCACACCCGCGGCCCCGCAGCGGTCCTCGGCCAGCCCCGGGCTTCCAAAATCGCCCAGCGCAGGCGCGTAGACCGCCCTCTCGCCGGATGCGCTCCACAATCACCCGCTTCCACGCGTTCTGCAGCCTTGCATAACTTCCAAAGAGGCATAGTCCGCGATGAACCCGTGCGCGTCAGACAGATCGGCTGTGTCGCGGCATTCGCCTGCGCCCTCATCGGCCTGAGCGGCTGCAAGAAAGACGGGGCGACGGCACCCCCGGGACCGCTCGTGCGCGCGGTCGAGATCGAAGGCAACGAGGACATCTCGGATGAGGAGATCGTCCCACACCTGAACTTGCAGCCCACGCCCCCGATCACCTTCGGTTCGAAGTCTTACTACCTTCCGGGCCTCGAATCTGTGGACTCGGACCGGATCCAGGAGGTCTACCGCGCGCACGGCTACTACGACGCTCAGGTGACCAAGGCCGAGGTGCAGATCCGACGCGAGGACAAGCCCCTCAAGCGCCAGCGCGCCGAGGTTCAGTTCGCGGTGGAAGAGGGCTCGCCGATCCGAGTCCGCAACCTCACCTTCGATTGGCAGAACGACATCATGCCCGCCGCGGCCCGTCCGGGGATCGAAGAGTCGTGCGACCTCAGGCCCGAGCTTCGGTTTGGAATCTTCGAACTGGCGGAGGCTCGCGACGCACTGCTCGGCTCCCTCGAGAACGAGGGGCACGCCTACGCGGTCGTGAACGAGTCGGCGCGCGTCGACCCCGACCTGCGCCTTGCGGACGTCTCGTTCGACGTCGACCCCGGGCCGGTGAAGACGATCACCGAGGTGCGCGTCGAGGGGCTCCAGCGGGTCCCCGAAGACCTCGTCTTGCGTGAGGTCGACTTCGTGATCGGAAAACGGTTCTCCCGTCGTCGCATGCAGGAGGTGGAATCGGGCATCTATGGACTTGGCGTGTTCTCGACCGTTGTCGTGAGCCGGGGCCCGCAGACCGAGGGCCCCGACATGGCGCTGGTCGTCAAGGTCAACGAGGGCAAGATGCAGCGAGTCAAGCTTGGCGCGGGCATCGAGATCGATCCGGTACGCTGGGAGCAGTACGGCACCGCCCGCTACGAGCACCGCAACCTGGGCGGCCACCTGTGGGGTTTCACAGCCCGGCTCAAGGCCGGCTATGCCGAGCTTCCGGCTCTGTTTGACCCACGCGAACACGGCCCCATCGCAGACGCACAGTTCCAGTTTCGCAAGAAGGGTCTGCTGGAGAAGCGGCTGGTATGGACCGAAGCTCCACGCTTCGAACTGGGCATCTGGCAGGGCTACCAGTTCTATTCGGTGAGTAACCGACTCGCAACCTCGCGGTTCTTCACCCGCTACTTCGAAGTGGGTCTCGGCTACAACAACCGGTTCACCGATCTCTTCGACATTCAGCCCGACATCGACCAGAACCGCACGGTACTCGGACTCGACTTTCGCGATCCCTACTTCCTCGCATTCATCGATATCGAGCCGACGATTCACCTGACGGACAACATCCTCAACCCGACCAACGGTGCTCGTTTGTCGCTCGAGTACGACCTTGCGAACCGGTTCTTCGGAGGGCAGTTCAACTACCACCGCTTCGCGCCGGACCTGCGTGGCTACTACCGCCCACACGAGCGGCTCCAGTTCGCCGCTCGCGCCCGAGTCGGCTTCGAGCGCCCCTACGGCGAGGCCGCCGCAGTGCCCATCGATCAGCAGTTCTATCTCGGAGGCGCCAACAGCATCCGCGGGTGGCCGCTGAGGCGGTTGGCTCCCCGTGTGAGCCTCTGCCCCGAAGCACCACAGACCTGCCGAAGTACCCCTATCGGTGGTTTGTCGATGGTCAACGGCAGCGTTGAAGCGCGCATCAACCTCATTGGGCCGGTCTGGATGGCTCTTTTCGCCGACGCCGGCGACGTCCAAGCCGAGCGGTTCACGGTGCGACCGCAAGATTGGCTCTACACCACCGGCGGGGGATTTCGCTTCAAGTCGGAGATCGGTGTCTTTCGCCTCGATGTAGGCGGTCAGCTCAACACCGACCCGCGGTTTCCCGAGCCTCGACGGTGGGCGCTTCACTTTGGCATTGGAGAGGCGTTTTGACCGCCGACGCTTCACCGCCGGAGACCGAGACCGAGACCGAGGCCGCCCCGAAGCGGTGGCGCCTTTGGACACGTCGCGTCGCGCTCGGCGTGCTGTCGCTGCTCGGACTCATCGTTCTCGCGGTGTTCCTCGCCCTGACGACCTCCGTGGGCACCGGCATCCTGCTGCGGCAGGGGGCCGCGATCTACTCCGGCATCATTCCGGGAACCATCGAGTTCGGGGAGTCGCAGGGCGCCTTGTCGGATGGAACGACGCTGCGGAACCTCTCGATCCGCGACGCGTCCGGAACCGCCCTGGTCGAAGCCGAGCGCGTCAAGGTGGGCGTCGATCTGCCGGAGGTTCTGGGTCGCACCATCGACGTGGGCACCATTGAGAT
>CAYGTG010000160.1:0-11141 GCA_964352485.1 uncultured Nannocystaceae bacterium
TGAAGTTTCGCAGCGCCTTGCAGCGAGCCCTCGAAGATCGAGACGTGGTCAGCGTGTTCTCGCGTCTGCATCCGTTGTGCGACCGACGTGGGTGGCTCGAAGGACTGGGGCAGATCGATGCCAGTGGACTCACGCTGGCTGTGCCCTTGGATGCAACGGGCGCCGCAGCACAGTCGCGCTACCGAGGCAGCCACCGCCGCGAGATCGCACGACTCCAAGCGCAGGGATACTCCGCATACGACGAGGCACACTCCGTCGATGCGTTTCACGAGCTCTACACGGCCGCGATGGCCCGGTTGGGGGCAGGAAGTCGGTATTCGTTCTCCCTCGAGCACATCCGCATGCTGATCGAGGACGGCGACATGAAGCTGCTCGTGGTGCGCCAGGGGAACGACGTCGCCGCGGCCGGACTGTTTACGCGCGGCGAGCTGGGCGCTCACTACTTTCTCTCGGGGACGCATCCTGCTCATCGAAAGCTGGCTCCGTCCAAGCTGTTGGTCCACGCGGGGTGTCGTTGGGCCGCGCAGCGTGGCGCGGCATGGTTGCATCTCGGTGGTGGTGTGGGCGGGGCGCAGGACTCGCTGTATCGATTCAAGGCGGGGTTCGGATCGCAGCCCTACGTTTTTTATACGTGGCGATGGGTTGTGAACCCCGAGCGCTATCGATGGCATTGCAGGCGCGTTGGAGCGCAGACGATCGGTAATTTCTTTCCGGCATACCGACGCCCCTAAAAAGTTCACAGAAGCGAAGACGCGACCGCACTCCTAGGCGGGTTCTTCGATGGTTGGTAGCGCGAACAGCAGGCTCGGTTCTCGTCGGACGAGAACTCGAACCAAGCTTGGATGGAAACATCTGCTCGACGGCGGGGTCGTCCTGCTCGGGGTTCTCTTCGCGTACTTCGCTCGGTTTGAAGCCGTCCCTCCGCCCGTCTACGCCATGCAGGCGTTGCTGGTCCTTCCCTTGTTGGCGATCAGCCGCGTGTTGGTCCTGCACTACGCGGGCATCTATCGCCGCAGCTGGCGCGACACGGACCTGGGCGACGCGATTCAGCTGAGCCTGTTTCACGGCAGCATCTCGGGGGTCCTCCTCATCATCCGGTTCGCAGGCCCGCACCTGTTCTCGGACCTCACGCCGGTGCCCTTGTCGGTGATCGGCATCGAGGGGCTGTTCGCATTGGGCGGCGGCGCAGGGCTGCGTTCGTTCACCAGGCGCGTTCACGAACGCGGCGGCAGCACGGTCGATGGCCACGTGGCTCCGAAACGGGCCCTGCTGGTCGGCGCGGGCCGGGAGGGCTGCTACGCCGCACGAGGACTCGAAGCGCGCAGCGAGCTTGGCTACGCCGTCGTCGGGTTTCTCGATGACGAGCGTCGCCGCGGCGAGGTGGTTGGCGGCGTGGAGGTCCTGGGGCGCACCAAGGACCTGCCCGATGTTGCCGCGCGCTTGGGCATCGACTTGGCCGTGCTGACCCACGCAGGGCCGAGTGCCCGGCTGGTCCAAGACTTCATGGTCCACTGCAAGTCCGCTGGGATCTCGGCCCACACCATCCCTCCGCTTCCCGACCTGCTTTCGGGACGCCGGTCGCTGTCTCAGATTCGACCCCTGGATCTGGCCGAACTGCTGGGGCGCGATGAGGTGGACTTCTCGGCCTCGAGCTGGCGCCGGGTCGCAAGCGTCTGCACGGGCCGGAGGATTCTCGTCACTGGAGCAGGAGGTTCGATCGGGTCCGAGCTCTGCCGACAGCTGGCCGAACTACAGCCTGAGCGGATTGTTCTGGTCGACAACAACGAAAACAACCTGTTCGACATCGACAACGAGATTCGACGCATTGGGCGGGACATCGGTCACGCTTGCCTGGTCGACATTCGAAGCCGGCAAGACCTCCGCCGCGTCTTCGAGGTGCACAAGCCCCAGCTCGTGTTTCATGCGGCCGCGTTCAAGCACGTGCCCATGATGGAGTTCCACCCCTCGGCGGGGGTTCTCAACAATGTGATGGGCACGCGGCTACTCTCCGAGGTTGCGCGCGAGCACGGCGTGGAGCGCCTGGTCATGGTCTCGACGGACAAGGCGGTTCGCCCGACCAACGTCATGGGGGCGACCAAGCAAATCGCCGAGAAGATCGTGCAGTCGAGCAACGAGGGCGATGATATGCGGGCCTGCGTCGTGCGCTTCGGCAACGTGCTCGGGTCTCGGGGGTCGGTGTTTCACACGTTTGCATCTCAGATCGATCGCGGCGGGCCGGTCACGGTGACGCACCCCGAGATCACCCGCTACTTCATGACCATCCCCGAGGCGGTGAGGCTCGTCATCCAGGCCGTGTCGGTGGCACAAGGAGGCGAGGTCTTCTTGTTGGAGATGGGCGAGCCGGTCGCCATCATGGATCTGGCCAAACAGATGATCGAGCTCTCGGGCGGGAGTGCCCAAGACATGCCCATCGTGTTCACGGGCCTGCGGCCGGGCGAGAAGCTTCACGAAGAGCTGGTCTACGAGCATGAAGAGACCATCGACTGTGACGTCGAGGGGCTGCGGGTCGCGCGAGGCGTGGGGATTGACGCCGGGAGGGTGCGCTATGCCGTGGCGGGTCTCGAGCGGGCGGCCAAGGACGGCGACGACCTCGAGGTCCGTGACCGGTTGGCCTCGTTCACCGACTGCCACGTCATCTCCCGACGGCCCCAGCTTCGAGAGGCGCGTTGATGCACATCCTGTATCTGCATCAGTACTTTGTCGGCCCCGATGGTTCCGGAGGGACCCGGTCTCTGGAGATGGCCCGCAGGTGGGTGCAGTGGGGGCACCGCGTCACGTTGGTGACCTCCTCGGCGCTGTTCTCGGCGGGACCCGCCAACCGGGTCCGGCGCACGTGTGTCGAGGGCATCGACGTGGTCGTGCTGCCCGTGCCGTACACCGGCGAGATGTCCCATGCTCGGCGCATCCAGTCGTTCTTGTCGTTTGCCATGCAGGCGACGCGGTGGGCGGTGCGGACCTCGGCCGACGTCATGTTTGCGAGCAGCACACCGCTGACGATCGCGATCCCGGGTTTGGTCGGCGCCGCCGTCCAGCGAATCCCCATGGTGTTCGAGGTCCGCGATGCGTGGCCCGACCTCCCGATCGCCATGGGGGCGCTGAAGAACCCCGCGGCGATCTGGGGCGCCCGGATGCTGGAGGCCGCCGCCTGTCGAGGCGCCGCGCAGGTCATTGCGCTCTCCCCTGGGATGGCCGACGCGGTGGCTCGGTGCGGTGTGGCCCGGGGCCGGATTCACGTGGTCCCGAACGGCTGCGATACGGCAGCATTCGCGGTCTGCGAGGACGAGGCGCGGGCTTTTGTGCGGCGGACCGTGCCCGGATGGGGCCCTGTGGTCGTCTACGCCGGGAGCTTCGGCGCGATCAACGACGCCGCGTGGCTGGTGGATGTGGCGGCGGCTGCACCCGGCGTCCGCTTTGCGTTCGTAGGCCAGGGACCGGGGCACGAGGCGTTGGTGAGTCGGGCTCGTGCCCGGGACCTCCTGGATCGGCGGGTGTTCGTCCTTCCGCCGATCGCCAAGCGAAAGATCCCGCTGCTGCTCCGCGGCGCCACCTTGGCGACGTCGCTCTTTCTTCCCATCCCGGCCATGGAGGACAACAGCGCGAACAAGTTCTTCGATGCGCTCGCGGCGGGTACCCCGGTGGCGATCAACTATGAAGGTTGGCAGGCCGAGCTGCTGCGTCGCTCGGGCGCGGGCATCGTCATGCCCCGCGCGAAGATCGGTGCCGCTGCGGCCCAGATCAGCAGGGCGATCGAGGACAAGGCGTGGCGTGCATCGGCCGGAGACGCTGCGCGGAATCTGGCACGAACGCGCTTCGATAGGGATCGGCTGGCCCGACAGGCGCTGAGCGTCGTGCAGCGGGCTGCCGTTGGATGAACTGCAGGGTCAGCAGCATCCCGAACAAGAACACGCCTCTGGAGTCGTAGAAGTCGCCGGAGACCTGGGCACAGGCCAGATGCAGGAGGAACACGGCCGCTGTCACAGGGTCGACGCGGCGGCTGCGAATGGCGATCGCAACGACGGGGACGGCGAGCGCGACGAGCAGGACGACGAGGCCCACGATGCCACCGTCGGTGAGTGCCTCGAGCTCGAGGTTGTGCGGGTAGACGCCATGCCCACGAGCACGAAAACCATTGAGGCCGTCTCCAAACCAAGGGGAGCGGTCGATCATCTCGAACGCCGCGTCGCGCAGAGGACCCCGCCCGGAGTCGTAGCTCTGCTGGAACGTGAGCACCACGACGCGATGCTGGAATCCTTCGAGTGCGCTGCGACCCACGCTGCTCCAGCGGACGATCGCAGCCAGTGCCAGTGAGCTGCCCACGAGTGCAATCGCGGTGCGGCCGACTTGGACACGCCGCATGAATAACAGTCCGCCCATACCGACGAGGCTTCCTACGAGCGCACCTCTGGAACCGCTGAGGATGACGAGCAGCGCCGCAACCGTGAGCCCGACCAACGGCCAGCCGCGTTTGCCTCCGTCGAGCACCGCGCCAAAGCAGACGACCAGTAGAAGCCCCATGTTGCGACCGTAGACGTTGGGGCCTCCGCCGAGGACTGCGAGCCGGCCGCTTCCTGACAGGACGCTGCTTGCGAGACCGAGGGCCGCAAATGCCCCAAACAACACCGCGATCACCCGCCATAGGGAGTCCGTTGTGGGGCGTACGCCAGCGAGCAGGGTGAGCCGCCTCAGGCACAGCAGGCCCAGCGTCATCACCACCAGGTCGCTGGCCTTGAGCACGGCGAGCGAGTCGTCCGGGGCCCACATCGTCGTGAGGAGAAAGTAGCCAAAGAACGCGAGAAGACCGATCGGCGGAATGGAGGGGCGGCCTCGGCGGGACACAGGGATCAGCGCGACGAAGCCGATGAGCATCACCAGCCAGACGCGTGGGGCCGCGAAGGCGGAGGCGTCCATGGACACCACGCGGCCCAGGTTCCATCGACCACAGAGTAGGAACAGCGCCATCGCGACGGCCAGCGCGGTACTGCCGGCGAGGCGCGGCCGGGGCGTATTCATGCGCTGCGCCCTCGCTGAGGAAGACCGCTCCAGGCGCGATGCAGCACCAAGGCCGCGAGTGCGGTGGCGACCGCCCACCCCGCGGCGGCAGCCTCTGCGGCGCCGAACAGACCTCGGGCCGGGATGCGGAGCCAACCGACCGCGAGCGCGGTCCCGAGGGCGGCGATGTAGATCCACGGCTGTGCACCGCGGCGTTGCGCCGCATTGATCGCGTGCATCAGCGAACCGAGCACGAACTGAATCGCTCCCGCCCCCATGACCCAAGGAAACACCGACGCCTCTTGGGAAAACTCGGCCCCAAACACGGCGACGAGGAACGGCTCGCCCAGGGAGGCAGCGAACGCGACGCCCGCGAACCCAAGCGTCGCGGACAGCCCCACCAGACGTGCGGTCGTGTGCACAAAGGCCGCGCGATGACCCGCGGCAAACTGGCTCGCCATGCGCCGGAGCAACGGCGTGCCCAGCGAGAAGACGACGGCTCCGCCTGCGGTGGCGCCGTAGCTCATCACGGCGTAGTGGCCGAGAGCCTCTGTGCCCAGCAGGGTGTCCACCTGGATGCGCACGGCGTGCTGTGTGACCGAGTCGACGAAGGTCACCAGGCCCAGAGGGGCGGCGACGGCCAGCAGCGCAGAGACCTTTGCGGGACCCGCGGGACCCGCGGTACCCACGAGAGCGCGCAGGGGCGCCGAACGGGGCGCATCGTAGAGCCCGGCAACTCCCCATGCGACGGCGGCCATCGCGAGCAGTCCAAGCGCCAGGCTTCCGCTCGCGGCGAGGGTGAGTCCCAGGGCGGTGAGCCCCAGGAGAGCCCGAAGCCCAACCGACCCTGCGTACAGACGCATGGCGCCGCGAACCTGAAAGGTCGCGTGGTGAAGGTCGCTTGCGAGTTCACCCGCCTTGCCCAGCGCGATGGCCAACGCGACGCCGAAGGTCACGGGGACCCACGTCGTCGCGGCGGCCAGCGCGACCAGGGCCACCCCGGACGCCGATGCCCACCTGCGGAGCCGAACGTGCGTGGTCCAGCCGAAGCGTCGATTCACGTCGGTCACGTAGACGATGCGCTGCTGCAGCCCGACGATGACCATCACCGGCGAGCACAGGGCCATCGCAAGGGCGAGGTCGCCGACCATCTGGGCGGAGCCAAGCCGAGCGGCGAGTATCAGCAGCCCGGCCTGGGCGAGCGCCTGGGCCATCCGCCCCAGCAGCGTCCAGACCATGGATCGACGGACCGAGCCGTCGGGGGGCAAGCCGTCCGAATGGGGACTCGTCTGCGGGCCGTCTTGCGACGATACTGAGCCGTGCGCCGATGGTGCTGGGGAGTGTGGTTGAGCCTGTGCGCGTGCGGGCCTGGATCGATCACCCGGGGGACTCGCCCCGGCGCAATCTCGTTGCGACATGACTCCGCTTGCACTCCGGTCGCTGCAATCGAAGACCCGCAGCGTCTCCCGTTTGGATTCTACTCGGCCCCCGCCGCCGGCTTTGAGCGGCTCGCGAGCGCCGGCGTGACGATGGTCGGTCCGTACTACGGGGCGCGGCCCTCGGAGGATTTGCTCCGCGCCGCCGAGCGAGCCGGGCTGGGCGTCCTGTACCCCTTGGGGCTCGAGGTGCCGCGGATGGACCAGGAGGGGAGGGCGGACCTCGTCGCGCAGATCGATGCGGCCGCGGACCACCCGTCGATCGTCGGTTGGTACGTGTTGCCCGAGGAGCTTCGACCGTGGTCCGAGGCGGAGATGATGTACGCCGCGCGCGTGCAGGCGGTCGTCCGCAGCCACGACCCGCTCGACCGGCCGCTGCTGAGCTATCAGCCCAACCACCGGACGCGCGATGACCTCGCGGAGGCGTCCTCGTCCTTCGACATGGTGTTGCGCGGGCTGTACGCCAACTTCGTGGGAGCGAGGGACCGGCGAGCTTGGGTCCGCGAAGGCGCGGGAACGATCGTCGCCGCAGCGCGCGTCGACCAAGCGCCGTGGGCGGTTTTGGAGATGTTCGAGGAGCCGGCGGAACCTTCGGACGTTCGTGCGTGGGTCCGGCACGACGCATACGCGAGCTTGGTGGCCGGGGCTCGAGGGGTGTTGGTGTTCTCCGGTTGGCCCCGCTCCGGATTTCCTGCGTACGAGGCCTATCTCTCCGCGTACCTCGAGGTGGCCACCGAACTCAACGGAGCACTGGGGCTCGCCACGCCGCTGCTGCGCGGCGTGGGTTCGCGAGCCATCGACCTCGAGGCCGAGATCGTCGGTGGTCCGACCCGAACGGACGCGGCGATGGCGGACAGCCACCCATGGGTGCCGAGCGTCGCCGGCCGGGAGGTCCATGACGGGGATGCGCGCTGGATCTATCTCGTGAATTCGGCCCAGCAGGTGGTGCGCCTTCGGTTCGACTCCGGCCGCTCGGAGTGCCCCGTGGACGCGGTCGTCGGGCCCGAGCCGCACGAGGGGGTGCTGGAGCTGCCGCCGCTGGGCGTCAGTGTCCTTCGAATTCCGGACGCGACCGCAGGCGCCGGAAGAGCTGTCCATGCCAACCACGGAAAAACCGACGGCGGGGCTCGTAGGCGCCCACCATCGGTTGGTCGGGTGTCGGGTCCGGTTCCGTGAAGAAAACTCAGTCGCCGAGGCCGACGAACACGCGCCCCACGCGGCCACCGGCATTCCCGTAGTAGAGCGTGCCTCCGCCAAAGTCATCGTCGCCGAAGCGCAGCCCGCCGAAGTCCGAGAAGTCGGCGCCGGCTGTGTCGATATCGCGGACGGACTCGGTCTGTTCGCCGGCGGCATACCGAGCCACCACCAGGCGGTCGTCGAGCGGGACGCCGACGTAGAGGTTGTTCGCGCGGTCGAACTGCAGACCGTCGACCATCAGGTTGGGGTCCGTGTTGTCGCCAAAGTTGAGGTAAACGCTCGGCTCGCCGGCTTCACCGGTCTCGAGGATGGGGACGCGCAGGACCTCTCCGGCGACGCCCAGGTATAGAAAGCCATCCTCAGGCCCGGCGATGACGGCCGAGGGCATGACGAGGTCCGAGAGCAATACGCGGGTACCTGCCGGGATCGGAGGGTCTCCCCCGGTGCTGCCCCCGTTGTCGTCGTTGGGCGGGGTGGGATCCCAGACCAGAAGCTGTCCGCCTTCGCCGTTGGTCATGTAGATCTCGTTGTCCATCTGGACGAGGTGGCGGATGGCCCCCAGAACTTCGCCGTCGACGGTTTCGTCGGAGAGGGTCTCGATATTGCCCCCGTTGAGCGTCAGGGACTCGAGCGCCTGGTTGCCCGCGTTCGCGATGAGCAGCACGTCGATGTCGTCATCTCGGTCTGGAACCTGACCCATCCTCCCGCCGAACGGGGCGCCGGGGATCTCGAGTCGGCCGACATGGACGGCAACCTCTTGTTTGAGCTTGTCGTCGAAGTCGAGGTCGAACCACGACACGAACCCTTCGTTCATCACAGCCCACAGCTGACCCCCGCGGAACGACACCGTGTTGGGGGTGCCCAGTTGCTCGGGGTCCATGATCATGGGCAGACCCTCTTCGAAGTTGGCCTCGACGATCTCGATCGTCACGTCGGCCGTCGCTTCGACCTCGTTGCGAATCGCGGTGAGGGTGAAGGTGAGAACGTCTCCACCGGAAGCTCCCGCCGGCACGTCAATGAGCGGGCTCTGGGTATCGATGCCGGTGACGTTGGCTTCTGGACCTCCGGTCTGGGCCCAGGAAAACTCGTCGGCGAGAATCTCGGCGTCGATCGGCACCCGCAGACCTGCGATCACCCGAATGGGATCATCGGGGACGTCGTACTCGGGGCCGGGTACACAAAGGTCGTTCACGCATTCGAGCGTGCCGATGCAGTTGTTCTCCAGACAGGCGCACGTCTCCTGCCCGGCGATGCAATCGACCGGGCCAGTGGTCGAGGGGTTCGTCGTGGAAGGGGCCGTGCCGCCGCTTCCGTCCTCGCCGGTGGTGGTTTCCGGGGCATCGGTTTCGTTTTCGTCGCCGTTGCCGCTCTCGCAGGCGGGAAGGCCGAGGGCGACGGCGAAGGCTAGGCTAAGGTGAGCGCGCCGCATCATGAGGTCGATTGTATCGACCGAACGCCTCCTCGGCTGTGTACGACAGCCGACACCAAGGTGGGTCACGGGCCCCCAACACGTCTCCATCACTTTTGCGCCACCGAATCTAGCCGGCAAAAGTTGCCGCCAAGGGGCGGCGGGAAAACCCCGCCGGGGCTGTCAGTGGCCGGGTTCGAACAGTTCGGGGTTTTGCTCGATGAGGGTGCGGATCCTGGGAACGAGCGCCTCGGTCATCTGTTCGAGGGTGAACTCGGGTTTCCAGCCCCAATCCCGACGTGCATTCTCGTCGTCGAGCACGCGGGGCCAAGAGTCGAGGATTGCCTGCCGGTGTGCGTCGGGAGCGAACGTGATCTTCACGCCGGGAATCGCGGTGGAGACGCTGGCGGCAATCTGCTCCGCTGTGGGCGAGAACGCCGCGATGTTGTACGTGCTGCGGCTCAACGAGCCGCGGGGTGCCTCGGAGAGTTCGACGAGAGCGCGAATCCCGTCGGGCATGTACATCAGCGGGATGCGGGTGTCGGCACGGCAAAAAGCTTCGTAGTGACCGAGCCGAACCCCGTCGGTGTACATGAAGAGCGCGTAGTCGCTGGTGCCTCCGCCGGGGAGCGAAGCACTGATCAGGCCCGGGAATCGGACCGCCCGAAAGTCCAGCCCGAACCGACGCCAGTAGTAGTCGCCCAACATCTCGCCGGCGACCTTGGTGACGCCGTACATCGTGGTGGGTTGCAGCGGCACGTCGTCGGAGACGAGCTCGGGCAGCCCAGGACCGAAGACGGCGATTGTGCTCGTGAAGATGACTCGCTCGACCTCGAGTTTCCGACACATTTCGAGAACGTTGGCCGTCCCGGTCTGGTTGACGTGGTACGTCCGCTGCGGAACCTCTTCACCGCGAGCGCTGAGGATCGCGGCGAGGTGAAACACCCGGTGCGGTCGGACGGTCGACAGCAGGGTCTCGACCGCGTCGGCATCGGTCACGTCGAGGCTGTGCCAGGGCACATCGCCGTCAAGCTGGGCGGCGCCAGGGCGCGGCGCGATGTCGGAGCCGTGCACCTCGAAGCCGCGCGCACGCAAGACGCGGATCAGGTCGAGTCCAACCTGTCCGCCAGCACCGGTCACCAAGCAGCGCGTCGTCATTCGAGCCGCCGATATTGGACCGCCGCTCCGCCGCGAGCAAGGATCTGTTCGCGCCTCGGGCCTTGCTGCAGACGACTAAGACGTGAGGCCGGGGTCGGCTCGGAAGAAGGCGTTGCGGTCCGGATCCTGGTAGCTGCGGTAGTCGATCGCCCACGGCGTGACCTTGGTCTCGGACCCCGTTCGCGAAATCGTCAGCGCCATCGGGCGCACATCTCGGTAGTTGCTGTCTTCGGGGAGGTCTTCGTTGGCGACGCCGCCGGCCGAGAATACGGTCAGCAGCCGAATGTCATCGCGTGGATAGTGGTCGCGGAACCCTGCGTTGAACTTCTCGTGCCCGCGCACCAGCAGCGAGCACCCGACGCGGAGCATGAACTTGCGGAATTGCTGCCGACCGAACGAGAAGCGGGCCGAGGCGGCCTGCAGATCTTTGGGCACCATCTCAGCCCGGCTGGGATCGCTCCACAGCATCTGGAAACGAATCTCGTCGTCGTTGAGGCTCCACAGTCCTTGCCACTTTTTCTGGAGCAGCTCGTCCCGTGGAATCCCGCCGTGCACGAACAAGAGATTGTCGAAGAGCAGCGAGTTGGGCATCTGCTCGAAGAACTTCAAGTAGCGCTCGAAGACCTCGTCGGGCAGGACCCGCTGGAGGTTGTTGATCGCATCCGCAGGCTTCACGCCGCCGTAGATCCGGCCGCCGTACTCGATGTAGTACTCGTGGTTTCCGCGCAGCACGAACACGTGCTCTGGCACGGTGTTGAAGAGGTTGAGCACGCCTCGCAACACTCCGTTGAAGCTGAAGCGCCCCCGGTCGATGTAGTCGCCAAGCAGGACCAGGCGAACGTCGGGGTTGTTCTCGGGGTCTGCCCGGAAGCGCTTCACCTTCTCCATGAAGTCGCTTTGCATCACCGCGCCCTTGAGGCAGCTGTAGCAGC
>CAYGTG010000161.1:0-11094 GCA_964352485.1 uncultured Nannocystaceae bacterium
CCCCAGCACCATCGCCAACGACATCCTCGCAAGCATCGAGCTCTGGGACGTCGGCACCGAGGCCAACGAGACCCCCGGCGCAGGTGCGAACCAGCCGGAGATCGGTGGTCCCGCCATCGGTGACGCGGACGCGGATGCGACGATTCGTTACTACAACGATTCGACGAATGACCTGGCGACGATCGCGGATGAGCTGCTGATTGACGTCAGTATCAACCCGGACTTGGCCGGGGGCGTCCTGAGCGTCGACGTGGAGATCTTCAGCTTCTCCGAAGGGACCGCGTTCGAGTACACGATCTCACCCGGTGTAGCCGCGCTAACCCCCGAGGGCGTTGCGCTGTTCGCCGTCGATAGTGCGGCGTCGGCAGGCCTTGAGAGCCTTGCAGAGGACGGAGTGCCGGCGACCTTCATCACGGAGCTCCAAGCCGCGACCACGGGCGAAGTCCTGGAGACACCTCCCGTGCCCCCCGGAGGTGACAACTCGTTCACTTTCGCTCCGCCCACAGCGGCCAACCCGGTCCTGCACTTCGCTGCGATGATCGTTCCGTCGAACGACACGTTCCTCGCCACCGGTCCTGACGGTGTCAACATCTTCACCCCTGAAGGTGACCTCCTCACCGAAGAGGAAATCGCTGCCGCCATCCTCGCTTCACTGCAGGTCTACGACGCCGGCACCGAGCAAAACCAGGCCGGCGCCACCGGTCGGGACATGCCTCCGCTGCAGACCGTGCCCAACACCGGCGAGCCCGAGGGCAACGGCCTCGTCCGGATCGTGACCTCCGGCGCCAACGGTGCCCTGGTCAACGAGCCGGTGTGGGAGTACCCCCGCCTCGACCAGATGATTCGCGTGACGGTTTCCCCCGCTCGCTAGTCGATCTGGTCGTTGAAGAAGCGGCGGTGTCCTTCGGGGTGCCGCCGCATTTTCGTGCCCGTGCGCTCGCGAGCTGTCGCTGCTGCGACTTCGTACGCAGCGGACAGACATCCCCGTTGGAAGAGCGGCTCCGCACGGCTTCCCGCGAGTCCCGGGTTCGTACCTGTCTGCGCAACCCACTGGCGCTTGCCGTCCTTGAGGCTCGGTGGCAGTCTGCAAACTCCGCGATGAGACTGCCACCAGCGATAACCGCAGCTATTCTTGCCGCCCCGGGTTGTTTCACCCCGAGCCAGACTCTACCGGGAGGAGATAGCAGCGGGGGCTCGGGAATGACGGGGACGGCAGGAACGACGGCTGGCGGTTCGCTGACTTCCTCCACGGGCAGCGACACGACTGCTGCCCCAGGCGAGGAGTCGACCTCGACAACGACCTCATCGTCCTCGAATGACAGTTCGGCGTCGGGCGATAATCCTCGCCCAGACGTCGGGGGCTCGCCTCAAACCTGCGACGAGGCCGGCGGCGTCTGTGTTCCCTCCCCGGGCCGCCCCTGGTCGACGCCTATCGTTCGCTCGGCAGATGGGTGCGAGCGACCCTTCTCGAGTGCTGACATCTCGGTGACCGCTGGGGTCGAGGTTGTTCCGGGTAGTTGTGCTTGTGAGTGCGGGACGCCTCTCGGAGTGTGCGGCGAAGCCACACGAATTAACCACTTCAGCAACTGCTCCAACGACCCCATCGGATCCAACTCGTGGCCTGAGAATACTTGTCTTCTGGACAGCCCGAGTCCGGGGCTAGCGATAACTCCCTCTGCGGTGGCTGGGGAACTCGAGAGCGAAGGGTGCGCTGGTAGTATGGCCGAGAACTTCCCGGACCCGACGCCGATCGGCGAGCTGGAACTCTGTGTCTTGGACGAACCGATCGATGCGACGTGTACGGGTCAAATGGAATGCGTACCGCCTCCGAGCGGGTCCGCAACTCCGGGGCTATGCGTCTTCGGCGAGGGCGATCTTGCGTGCCCTGAGGGATTCGCTGAGAAAACGGTCCTGTACGAGAATATTGTCGACGACCGCTTTTGCCCCGTAATATGCGAATGCGGCGTGTCTGGCGGAACTTGTGCGACAAACTGGGACGTTTTCGGGGACGACGCGTGTGCAGGTGCTGCCCTGTCGAGTGAGACGATCAACTCGGGAGAAACGACCTGCTTGACCCCCGCGGCTGGTCTCGAACGTTACTCTGTTCTGACTTCAGTGGAGTACGTGGCCGCTGAGTGCACCGCCCCGGCCCCTCTCCCTGCAAGCGGCGATGTGTTCGTGAGTGACGCTATTACTGTGTGTTGCACGGACTAGGGCTCCCACTCAAGGACGGTCGGAAGTCCGTCCGTGGGGCCGGCTGGCTCAAAATGGGCTGACGAGCGGATCCTGCCTGTGTGTGAAGCGGCGTGCGGGAGCGCGCGGGTCGTGGTTTACGGGGGAAAGCTCAGCGTTGAGCGTTGTGGATGCGCTTCGGATCCGCCGCGGCCTTGAGCTGTCCCTCTTGGTATTTGATCTGGACTGCCGGTTGGCCGACATGTGAAGCTCGCGTCGTGGACAGGATGCCGCCTAGACTTCTACTTCCGGTGCTACTCTCCGTTTCGGGATGTTTCACCCCCAACCCAGCGAGTCCGGCTGCCGAGGATGCAGGCACTGGCACTGGGACTATGGGACTGACAGGGTCCACAGAGCCCCCTGCGGTGACGTCATCAGGTCCCGGAAATTCGACAGGGGGCCCGGACGTCTCGACCGCGACAGCAGGCGCGGGAACATCCTCCGACGACAGCACATCCGCAGGCGTGGAAGACGACTCCACCGCGGACGGCGGCGCGGCAACCAACACTGACGGACGGAATGCTGCGCCCGATGCGGTCGATGACGTCGTGTTTGCGACTCAGAACTCTTCGCTCGCACTTGCCGGAACGGAGGGGCTGCTTCTCAACGACGTTGACGTGGATGGCGATGTCGTAACTGTTGTCGAGTTTGATGCGGTTTCCGCTCTTGGCGGGGATGTGGCAGTTGAAGCGGACGGGTCTCTCACCTTCGTCCCTGCAGGCGGTTTCTGGGGGGTCGATAGTTTTGGGTATACGATTTCAGACGACACAGGCGCCACGGCTACAGCCACCGTGACCGTGCACGTCGCACCTGCCCAGGTTCCGCTTGGGGACGTCGCATCCGGTATGGGGGGATTCGTTCTTGACGGTGAGGCGGAAGGCGACCGGTCTGGAGCCTCGGTGAGCGGTGCGGGAGACGTCAATGGAGATAGTCTGGATGACATCCTCGTAGGGGCTCCTCGAGCTGACAGTCCGGGGGCGGATGCAGGTCGGAGCTACGTCGTTTTCGGGAAGGAAGATACCGCCGGAATCCAGTTGAGCGCGATTGCAGCAGGCATTGGCGGATTCGCACTCGACGGGGAGGAGGAGGATGATTGGTCGGGTAGTTCGGTGAGCGGCGCAGGCGACGTCGACGGAGATGGTATGGACGATCTTGTCGTCGGGGCCAGACTTGCCACTGGTCTCGAGACAGCTTCGGGGCGTAGCTACGTTGTCACCGGAATTGTCGGCGAACTGAGTTCTGTGGCTTCCGGACTCCAAGGCTTTGTGGTGAACGGCGAAGAAGTGTTCAGCGGAATGGGGGATGCCGTCGGCGGCGGTGGAGACGTGAACGGTGACGGGCTCAGTGATATTGTACTTGGGGCGGATGGGATCAACGATGACTCCGGTCGAAGCTATGTGGTGTTCGGCAAGGCAGAGACCGAAGCCGTCGATTCGGATGTGATTGCTAGTGGTGCTGGCGGGTTTGCAATCGATGGTGTGGACGGGGAACTGTCGGGGAGCTCTGTGAGCGGAGCGGGCGACGTAAACGGAGATGGGATGGACGACATCATCGTCGGGGCCTACGGGTCGGGTGTGCGTAACGGAGCGTCATCGGGTCGAAGCTATGTGGTGTTTGGAAAGGCGGGAACCACGCCTGTAGACCTGGGGCAAATCGCCGCCGGAGTTGGAGGGTTCGTCTTGGTCGGTGAGACGGCAGGCGATCGGTCGGGTTTCTCGGTCAGGGGGGCCGGAGATGTGAACGGCGATGGCATGGATGACCTCATCGTTGGCGGGCCTCGTGTTGACTCTGTTGGAACTAGCGCTGGACGGAGCTATGTGGTGTTCGGGAAAGTGAGCACCGCTCCTGTTCAGCTTAGTGCCGTTACGGGGGGGGTGGGGGGATTCGTGCTCAACGGTGTCTCCGGGAGCCAGTCAGGTCACGCTGTGAGTGGTGCGGGGGACGTCAATGGTGATGGGCTTGATGACCTCGTGGTGGGCGCTCCATTCGGCGGACGTGCGTACGTCGTCTATGGAAAAGCAGACACGTTCGCGGTGCAACTCGATGCTGTTTCTACGGGGGCCGCCGGGTTCGAGTTGCTCACCGAGGCTGATGGAGACTTTCTGGGCGGCGACGTACGCGGAGCGGGAGACGTCAATGGCGACGGGCTTTCCGACGTCGTCATTGGCGCGTCTGGCTACAACGACAACTCGGGACGAAGCTACGTCGTGTTTGGAGTGAGAACCGCGCAGTAGCGCAGTAGCGGCGGATGCATGGCCTGGAGGGTTGCGGGATGCGCGTCCCTTTTGCGTCCCGTTTCGGTGGGCAGCATTTTCGACGAAACATCACGAAACATCTCACCCACCCGGCCCGTTGACGGCCTGATGAAGCACGTTCTTGCACTGGCGACGGCCCTGGCACTCCCCGCCTGCTCCACGTCCTCACCGTCCTCATCCTCCTCGACTGCGCAGGCGAAGGCGCCAGCACCGGCGTCGGAGTCGACCACGACGTTGTCGGTCGGTGACGCTGCGCCTGCGTTCTCCCTGCCGGGACCCACGGGCTCGGAGGTGTCGCTGGCCTCGCTGACCGCGAGCGGTCCGGCGGTGTTGGTGTTCTACCGCGGCGATTGGTGACCCCACTGCCGCAAGCAGCTCGTGCAGCTGCAAGAGTCCTCCTCCAAGTTCGCCGAGTCCAACGCCAGCGTCGTCGGGATCGTGACCGATGCGACCGAGGCCAACGCCGCGCTCGCGAAGCGCTTGGGCGTCACGTTTCCGATCCTCAGCGATGCGGATCTGAGCACCATTCGGGCCTACGGTGTGGAGCATGTGGGCAAGGACATCGCGCTCCCGGCTACGGTCGTTGTGAACGCCGACGGCACGGTGCGGTGGGTCTACATCGGTGACCGGCCCGCCGATCGACCGCTGTTGCCCGACGTGCTACGGGTCCTCGACGGAGCGTGAGTCACGTGAGCGCGGGTCTGAGCCTCTACCACTTCGACAGCTGCCCTTACTGCGCGCGGGTGCGTCGGGCGCTCGACGATCTGGGACTCGATCTCGAGCTCAAAGACATCCATCGCGACCCGGCGGCCCAGGCTGAGCTCGTTGCGGCGACGGGTCGCCAAACGGTGCCGGTCCTGCACGTCGAAGCTGATGATCTGTGGATGCCCGAGTCGGGGGACATCGTCCGGTTTTTGTACGAGCGCTTCGGAAACGGGCGCAAGCCGCCGCTGTCCGCCAGGGTCAACCCCCAGTGGGTGCTCATCGGCGCGGTGATCCTGTTCGCGCTTTTCCTGGCGCTTCGGTAAGGACGGGCCGCCCCGAGAGGTTCCCGAACGGACGAAGAGCGGGCGGTACCGCGGTGATCGAGGGTTCTCGATCGATTGGCGTTGCGAAGCGATACGCTCTATCCCATGGACGTTCGGTGGGTGTTGTGGGGTCTTGTCTCGCTGGTCGCGTGCGGCGACGACGACGGACGCCCGTCCGGCACCGGAACGCTCGGCGAGCTCACGACCGCAACCGCGACCGCCACCGACGGTGCCACCGGGGGCAGTGGCGCGACCGAGGGCCCGCTCGATAGCGACAGCGGCACTGCGGGTCCGGGCAGCGGAGGCGTCCCGACCTTCGACGTCGGATCCGGGAACCCAGATGGCTCCCAAGACGATGGCTGCAGCAAGGTCGACGTGGTCTTCGCCATCGACAACTCGGGAAGCATGAGCGAGGAGCACGACGCGCTCCGCGGTCCGGTGTTCGACTCGTTCCCGCAGCAGTTGCTCGACATCAACAACGGCATCCAGGACTTCCGGCTCGGGGTGATCGACGCCTGCCCCAAGCCGGCGTGGTTCCATAACTGGGGTGCCTCGGGCGCGTGCAACTTCTCGACCGGCGTCAACTACATGAGCTCGACCTCGGCCAACCTCGCGGCCGAGTTCTCGTGTGTCACCGCCTTCTCCGCCCAGGGCTACGAGAACATGCCTGATGAATGCGTCGACGATGGCGCGCTCGATGACGACGATGAGCAGCCGTCCCTGACCGCGGCCGAGGCGGTCTCGGCCGCGAACCTCGGCGGAATGAACCTGGATTTCATTCGCGACGACGCGATTCTCTTCGTCGTCGCCATGACCGACGAGGACGAAGAGTTCGCCGACGTCGACTCGGCGCAGGAGATCTACGATCGCCTCGTCGCAGCCAAGGGCGGGGATGTCTCCAGCGTCGTCTACCTCGGTATCGCCGGAAACTCCGTCTGCGCCGGCCCGTACGGAACGGCTCTGGATGCCGAGCACGCCAAGGAGGTGGCGAACCTGTTTGCGCTTCAGGGGCAGGGGCTGTTTTGGGACCTGTGCCAAGGCAACCTGGAGACCGCGTTCCAGACCGCGATCTCCACCCTCGTCGATGACACGTGCCAGGGCTTCACCCCGCCCGAGGGCTGACCCTGGTCGGCTGGGGAAATCCCCGGTGCGTTAGCGCAAACCCCAATGCGAGTAGTGTTGCGGGCGGATCTCCGGTACCAAGCCCCTGTGAAGGTGTGGGGACGACTTCTGCTGGGGCTGACTGTTGGATCGACCGCGTGTGGCGGCGACGACGAAGAGCCGGAATACGACAGCGGGGGTGCCGGTGGAAAAAGCGACTACGCCGACTCGGGATTTCGGTGCGGAGCCTTTCCGCGGGTCGCCGTCGACACCGCCGACGGGCTCTGCGTCGGGCTGGTCGCCACCGCCGACGACTCCCGCTTCAAGCCCCGCGTGTTGCTCGAGTTGCCCGGACGGCCCAGCGAGTTCTTGGTCAGTGACCTCGCCAACTGGACCCCAGGCCGAGGGCGGATCTGGTACCTCGATGCGCGCGACCCCGAGTCGCCCGTGCTCGAGGTTGTGTTGGGCGGGCTCACCGTTCCGCACCAGGTCCTCCTGGGTCCCGACAACCTCGTGTACTACGGCGAGGACGACGCGATCTCCGCCTTCCCCCTGACCGCCATCGATGACCTCAACGTCGATGCCGCCGAGATCGAAGTGATCGTCGATGGGCTCCCTCCGATGGACGTCGACGGGGAGCGCAACAGCATGCACCCCATCACGCACTTCGTCTTCGACAACGATGGCGATCTGTTCGTCAACGTGGGTGCGTATACCGATCATTGCGACGGCTACGTCGGCCGGCAGTGTCAGGAAACCGACAAGCGTCTGGGGGGGCAGAGCGACGACCCCCGCGACTGGGGCGGCGTGATCCGTCGATACGACCGGGTCTCCGGGCACGCTTACGATGAGGACTACGCGGTCGTGGCTCAGGGCCTGCGCAACTCGATGGGGCTGGTGTTCACGCCCATGGGCGACCTCATCCAAGTCGAAAACGGCCGAGACTTCGAGGAGGGGGGCCGCCCGTTCGAAGAGCTCAACGTCATTCCCCGCGAGGAACTCGAGGGCGAGGCGCCGCCGAAGCACTACGGCTGGCCGTACTGCTACGACGCCTACGAGACCAGCGACGAGTGGCTGAACTACGAGGGCTTTCCCTGCTCGCCCGACAACCCACAGTACCGACCCCCCCACGTGTTGCTGCCGCCCCACGGCGCCCCCTTGGGAATCGCCTACTACGACGGCGACATGTTCGAGGAGCTCAAGGGACAGCTCATCGTGCCGCTGCACGGCTATCGTGGCCCTGGCCAGCGCATCCTCTCCTTTGAGGTGGATGAGCGCGGTCTTCCGGTGCGCTCCGAGAGCGCCTTCTATTTGGAGAACCCCACCGAAGGCGGAGAGTCGGCGGAGCAGGCCTATCCGGTCAGCGAGTTTGGCTTGTTCTCGGCGCCGGCGAACTACTTGGTGAAGGCTTGGTTCGCCGTCGATGGCTTCCGTCCGCAAGGTGCTCCGGTCGCGCCGTACATCGCCTCCGACGGCGCGCTGTGGATCGCCGATGACAAGAACCGCACGATTCTGCGCTTCGACCAGGCCGAAGGGGCCCTGCCGCCGCTGCGCCGCGAAAACCTCTACCCCTCAGCCCGGCGCGCACTCGATGAAGACCCCGAGCTGCTCGCGCTGTACGACGAGGTCGTGGACAAGGTCCTGGCCTCGCGCCAGTGCGAGGGATGTCATGACAACTACCAACTCGCCGGCGACGAGTCGCGCTACCCCGAGCTTCGGTACCTGCTCGCGTTGGGCACGTGGATCGTTCCGGGCGAGCCGATGAGCAGCGCGCTGTTCACCAAGCTCTCCCCCGTGGGCGAAGCCTCGATGCCGCCCCTGGGCCGAGAGTGGGACAACGACGCCACCGGGAACGACGCGGTGTCATCCGTGCAGCGCTTCATCAGCGCGATGCCTGCGCTGGCCACGTGGGTCAACGACGGATGGATCGGCGGAGAGTGCATGGTCGGCGCCAACGAGGACTGCCCCTACGAAGGCGGGCGGTGCATCGAAGGCGGTGTGTGTACGGTGGAGTGCACCCTCGAGTCACCCTTCTGCCCCGATCGCGACGGCATGCGGGGCACGTTCTGCGTCGACCTGGGCGATGGCACCGGCGGCTGCGCGGTCACCTGCGACCCCGAGGCGCCCGACTGCCTGCCGGGCCAATCCTGCGTCGCCGAGGTCCGGTTCGGCCGCGAGTCGCCAACGCGAACCGTCTGCCGCTGACGGCGTTACTGGATCGAGATCAGCTCGACGTCGAACACCAGCATCCCCGCCGGGCGACCCGGTGCGCCCTTGTACGCGAGGGGCTCTGGGATCCACATGCGGTGCTTCGCGCCCACCGACATGAGCGGGACACCCATGGTCCAGCCCGCGATCACGCCCGTGAGCGGGAAGGTCGACGGCTCGCCGCGCGCGACCGAGCTGTCGAACATCTCGCCGTCGGTGGTCCAGCCCGTGTAGTGGACCGTGACGGTGTCGGTGGGGGCGGGCTTGGGGCCATCTCCCTCCTGGAGGACCTTGTAGGCCAGCCCAGCGGAGGTGAGCTGAGCATCTGCAGGGGGTGCGGCGACGTCGGCCGGTGGCGGAATCGGCTTGGTGCAGGCCACTGAAAGCAGGGCCAGGAGTGGAACGGCCAGGTGGCGCATCTCAGAAGGAGCATAGCAGCCGTTCTCATCAGGCGGTTTCCAGAGTATCGTCGCCGCAGTGCCGGGGCCGGATGACGCGATCGTTCTGGAGAACGTCTGCAAGTCGTTCGGGACGCATCGCGTCCTCGACGGAATCAGCCTCACGGTCAAGAAGGGCTCGATCACGGTCTTGCTCGGCCCGTCGGGCACCGGGAAGTCGGTTTTGCTGCGCATCCTCGTGGGCCTGATGCGCCCCGATGAGGGCAAGGTCTACGTTGGGCAGCAGGACATCGCCCAGCTCGACGACAAACGCGCCCGGGACCGCGACAAGCTCTTCGACGTCCGCCGAAAGTTCGGCATGCTGTTTCAGGACGGCGCGCTCTTCGACGACTTGACCGTGCTCGAGAACGTCGCGTTCCCGATGCGGATGCACACCAAGATGTCCGAGGACGAGATTCGCGCCAAGGTCAGCGACAAGCTGGCCCGGGTCGGTCTGCCTCACGCCGTCGACAAGTATCCGTCCGAACTCAGCGGCGGCATGCGCAAGCGTGTCGCCTTCGCTCGAGCCATCGCGCTCGAGCCCGAGATCGTCCTGTGTGATGAGCCCAGCTCCGGCCTCGACCCGGTGATGTCCGCGACGCTGGACGAGCTCATCATGGAAATGCACCGAACGTTGGGGCTCTGCTTCATCGTCATCTCGCACGACACCGCGGAAGCCCTGACGATCGCTGACACGATCGGCATGCTCGCCGGGGGCAAACTCGTGCACTACGGACCGCGCGCCGACCTCGAACACGAGTGTCATCCCGCGCTCCGCCAGTTCTTCGATCGCGAGACCGAAGGACCCATCAAGGTCGTCTGATGAACCGTACGTACATTGGGTTGGGAGCGTTTGTGGTCGTCTCGGTGGGGCTTCTGCTCTACCTCGCGCAGTCGATCGGTGCGATCGGTGCCGGCGGCGGTACGAAGTACGAGCTGCGTCTGGAGTTTGCCGCAGGCCTGGTCGAGAACAACGCGGTCAAGATCGCCGGCGTCAGCGTCGGTCGCATCTCGCAGATCGAGGTCGACCACGACATCGCCGTGCTCACGCTCGAGGTCGATGAAGAGATCGTCCTGCACGACGACGCGCGGGCCATCGTTCGCGCCAAGAGCCTCCTGGGCGAGAAGTACCTGCAGGTCCACCCTGGCAGCGTCGAGGCGCCGGTGCTCCCCGGAGGCGGAGAGATCGTCAACGTGGATGCGCCGTTCGAGATCGATCAGGTCCTCAACGCGCTCGAGCCGGTGCTTGGCGGCGAGGACAACATCGCAGCCTCGCTGGCCCCGTTGGCCAAGACGCTCAGCGAGCTGCTCGACGACGCCGCCGGAAAGAACGGCGATCCGGCCATCATCTCCCGTGAAGAGATTCGCGGCATGATCGACGACATCAAGGCGACCACCGCTTCGGGGCGCCGCATCGTCGAGACCAATGAAGAAGGCATCACGACGCTGGTGACCGAGAGCAACGCGCTGGTCAAGAAGTCCAACCGCCTGCTCGCAGACTCTCGCATCGATCGGACCCTGACCCGGATCGACTCGATGACCAAGACCCTGGACGAGAAGCTCCCGGGCCTGATCGAACGCTCCGAGTCGGCCATCGCCAAGCTCGAGAAGATGGCCGAGATCATCGACGACGACCGCGCGAAGAAGATCAAGACCATGATCGACGACGCCTCGGTCGCGACCAAGAACCTGCGCAAGATCAGCAATGATCTCTCCGACGTGGGCAGCGTGCTCGATCCGATGCTCCGCGACTTGAGCACGATCGCAAAGCGTGCGGCCGCGATCGACGAGAAGATCATCCGCAAGTTCGTGCAGCAAGAGGGCATCAAGGTC